>CAUQTR010000157.1:0-5305 GCA_963521045.1 uncultured Actinotalea sp. | reverse complement strand
GCGGGCACCGACCCGGCGGCCCCGGGCGCCGTCGACGCGACGGGCGCGCACGAGGGCGGCGACCGCATCCGGCACTACATGGCGCTCATCCTCGTGCTCGAGGCGTTCATGGTCGCGGTGTTCGCCGCGCGCGACCTGTTCCTGTTCTACGTGCTCTTCGAGGCGATGCTCATCCCGGTCTACTTCATGATCGGGGCGTTCGGCGGCCTGCGCCGGCGCTACGCCGCCGTGAAGTTCCTGCTGTTCTCGCTCGTCGGCGGGCTCATCATGCTCGCGGGCGTCATCGCCCTGTACCTGGAAGGGCCTGGAGGGCCCGACGGCTTCCTCATCGAGAACCTGGTCGGGCTCGACCTGCCCGTCACGACGGAGCGCCTGCTGTTCCTCGCGTTCTTCCTCGCCTTCGCGATCAAGGCCCCGATGTGGCCGGTGCACACCTGGCTCCCGGACGCCGCCGAGCAGGCGCCCGCGGGCACGTCGGTGCTGCTCGTCGGGGTCCTCGACAAGGTGGGCACCTTCGGGATGCTCACGCTCTGCCTGCCGCTGTTCCCCGAGGCGTCCCGCTGGGCGGCGCCCGCGGTGATCGTGCTCGCGGTGGTCTCGATCCTCTACGGCGCGCTCCTGGCGATCGGCCAGGAGGACCTCATGCGGCTCATCGCCTACACCTCGGTGAGCCACTTCGGGTTCATCGTGCTCGGCATCTTCGCCTTCACGGACGTCGGCACCCAGGGCTCGTCGCTCTACATGGTCAACCACGGGCTCTCGACGGGCGCCCTGTTCCTGCTGGCGGGGTTCCTCGTCGCCCGCCGGGGCACCGCGCGGATCTCCGCGTTCGGCGGCCTGCAGAAGGTCGTGCCGGTGCTCGCGGGGTCGTTCCTGGTGGTCGGCCTCTCGGCGCTCTCGCTGCCGGGGCTGTCGACGTTCGTCAGCGAGTTCCTCGTGCTCGTCGGCACCTTCGAGGCGAACCGGCCCGCGGCGATCGTCGCGACGCTCGGCGTCGTGCTCGCGGCCCTGTACGTGCTGCTCACGTACCAGCGGATCTTCACGGGCGCCGCGCGCGAGGACCAGGCGCTCATGCCCGACCTGTCCGCGCGCGAGAAGTGGGTCGTGGGTCCGCTCATCGCGCTCATGCTCGTGCTCGGCTTCTACCCGGGGCCCGCCCTCGACCTCGTGCGGGCGCCGGCCGAGGTGTCCGTCTCGAACGTCACCGCGGGTGGCGACGGCAGCGCCGGCGCCGAGGGCACCGCCGAGGACGCCGGCGACGCGGACGCGAGTACCGATTCCTCCGACGACGGGAGCGACCAGTGACCCCCGCCTTCGTGGCGCCCGACGTGCCGTGGGCGCAGCTCGCGCCCGTGGTGATCGTGCTCGGCGCCGCCGCCCTCGGGGTCCTCGTCGAGGCGTTCGTCCCCCGCGGCGCGCGCCGTGCGACGCAGCTCACCCTCGCCGTCGTCGCCCTCGCGGGCGCCGTCGTCGCAGTGGCGGCGCTGTGGCGCGACGTCATGGCGACCGGCGGGTCCGTGATCCTCGGGGGATCGGTGGTCCTCGACGGACCGACGCTGGTCCTGTGGGGCATGCTCGCCGTCCTCGGGCTCGTCAGCCTCCTCGTCATCACCGACCGCAGCGAGACGGGCGAGGACGCGTTCGCGCCGTCCGCGTCGGCCGTGCCGGGCTCGGAGTACGAGGAGCTCGCGCGCCGCAAGGGCCTCGCGCAGACCGAGGTCTACCCGCTCGTGCTCTTCGCCCTCGGCGGCATGATGGTCTTCCCCGCCGCGGGCGACCTGCTGA
The DNA here is from genome assembly GCA_963521045.1 of uncultured Actinotalea sp. GTDB lineage: Bacteria > Actinomycetota > Actinomycetes > Actinomycetales > Cellulomonadaceae > Actinotalea. The sequence goes on along the minus strand of CAUQTR010000157.1, from coordinate 3,520 downwards.
CGCTGTTCGTCGCGCTCGAGGTGCTCTCGCTGCCGCTGTACCTGCTGTCCGGGATGGCGCGCCGTCGCCGCCTGTTCAGCCAGGAGGCGTCGATGAAGTACTTCCTTCTCGGGGCCTTCGCCTCGGCCTTCATGCTCTTCGGCGCGGCGCTGCTGTACGGCTTCGCCGGCTCCGTCCGCCTCGCCGACATCGCCGCCGCGACGCGCACCGTCGTCGGGATGGACGCGCTGCTCCTCGCGGGCGTCGTGCTCGTGCTCGTCGGCCTGCTGTTCAAGGTCGGTGCCGTCCCGTTCCACTCGTGGACGCCGGACGTCTACCAGGGCGCCCCGACGCCGGTCACGGGCTTCATGGCCGCGTGCACCAAGATCGCCGCCTTCGGCGCGATCCTGCGCCTGGTCTACGTCGTGCTCCCACCGCTCGAGTGGGACGTCATGCCGCTGCTGTGGGCCGTCGCGGTCGTCACGATGGTCGTCGGCACGGTCGTGGCGATCGTCCAGACCGACGTCAAGCGGATGCTCGCCTACTCGTCCGTGGCCCACGCCGGCTTCGTGCTGGTGGGCGTGGTGGCCCTGACGCAGTCGGGCATCTCGTCGGTGCTCTTCTACCTCCTGGCCTACGGCCTCGCGACCATCGGCGCCTTCGCCGTCGTCTCGCTCGTCCGCGAGGTCACGGCGGGCCCGGGGGACAGCCCGGCGGTCGTCGCGGAGGCGACCCACATCGCGCAGTGGTCCGGCCTCGGCCGGCGCCACCCCGCCGTCGCCGTGGCGTTCGCCCTGTTCCTGCTCTCGTTCGCGGGGATCCCGCTGACCGCGGGCTTCACGGGGAAGTTCGCCGTGTTCTCGGCGGCCGTCGAGGGCGGGCTCACGTGGCTCGCCGTCGTGGGCGTCGTGGTGTCGGCCGCTGCGGTGTTCTTCTACGTCCGGCTGATCGTCCTCATGTTCTTCACGGACTCCGAGGGCACGCCCGGCGAGGCGACGACGGTCGTGCGGTCCGAGGGCTTCACGACGGTCGCGATCGCCGTCGGCGTCGTCGGGACCGTGCTCCTCGGCGTGCTGCCCTCGCCCGTTCTCGACGTGCTCGCGGACGCCGCGCGGCTCATCCCGTGAGCGCCACGACGCTGCCGCTCGCCGACGAGGGGCTCGCCGACCTCCTCACCGCCCGCCTCGGGCTGGTCGAGGAGCGGCTGCGGGGCGCCGTCGCGCACGCCGACGTCCTCGCGGACACGGCGTCGCGCCACCTCGTCAACGCCGGCGGCAAGCGGCTGCGGCCCCTGCTGACCCTCCTCGCCGCGCAGCTGGGCGAGGGGCAGCGGCCCGAGGTGCTCGACGCCGCGGTCGTGGTGGAGCTGACGCACCTGGCGACGCTCTACCACGACGACGTCATGGACTCCGCGCCGGTGCGCCGCGGGGCGCCCTCGGCGCACGAGGTGTGGGGCAACCACGTCGCGATCCTCACCGGGGACCTGCTCTTCGCCCGGGCGTCCGGCATCGTCGCCGGCCTCGGCCCCGAGGCCGTGCGCATCCAGGCCGCCACGTTCGAGCGGCTGTGCCTGGGCCAGCTCCACGAGACCGTGGGCCCCGGGCAGGACGCCGACCCGGTGGAGCACTACCTCCAGGTGCTCTCGGACAAGACGGGCTCGCTCATCGCGACCTCCGCGCGCTTCGGCGCGATGTTCGCCGGCTGCCGGCCCGACGTCGTGCAGACGCTCGTCGACTACGGCGAGAAGGTGGGCGTCGCGTTCCAGCTCGCGGACGACGTCATCGACCTCACGTCCGACGGCGGTCAGACGGGCAAGACGCCCGGCACCGACCTGCGCGAGCGGGTGCCGACGATGCCCGTCCTGCTGCTGCGCCGGCGCGCCGCCGGCCCGGACGCGACGGCGGCCGATCGCGACCTCGTGGCCCTGCTCGACTCCGACCTCAGCGACGACGCCGACCTCGAGGCGGCCGTCCGTGGCCTGCGCTCGCACCCGGTGGTCGCCGAGACCCGCGCACAGGCGGTGCGCTGCGCCGACGAGGCGGTCGCCGCGCTGGGTACCCTTCCGGCTGGGCCGGTGAAGGACTCGCTCGTCTCCTTCACGCAGGCGCTGGTGGACCGCGCGTCCTGATCGGGACGCGCGGGACGCATCCCGTTCACCCGAACGGCTCAACTCGGGCGTCGGGTGCGCCGATGGTCCAGGAGCATGGTGTGGTCCGCGCGGGTGAGTGCCCGCCGAGGGGTGACGGGGAGGGTTGTGCGCACGTCCTGGGGCTCCGCGACCGACCGCGGCCGAGTGCGCAGTCTCAACGAGGACTCGCTGCTGGCCTACCCGCCCGTGTTCCTCGTCGCCGACGGCATGGGCGGGCACTCCGCGGGTGACGTCGCGAGCCGTCTCGCGGTCGAGGAGTTCTCGCAGCTCGCCGGCCGCACGTCGGCCACACCCGACGACGTGCACGACTGCTTCCACCGCACCGCGACGCGCCTGCGCGAGACGGTGGCCGCGGGCAGGACGGCCGGGACGACGATCGCGGGCGTCGCGATCGCGGCGCACGACGGCGGCTCGTACTGGCTCGTGTTCAACATCGGGGACTCACGCGTGTACCGGCTCTCCGGCGGCGAGCTCGAGCAGATCAGCGTCGACCACTCCGTGGTCCAGGAGCTCATCGACGCGGGCGAGCTCGACCCGGCCGAGGCGCTGGGCCACCCCGAGCGGCACGTCATCACGCGCGCCGTGGGCACCGGGGCCGCCCCCGAGCCCGACTACTGGCTGATCCCGGCCGGCACCGCCGACCGCCTGCTCATCTGCTCGGACGGACTGACCTCCGAGCTCGACGACGCCGCGCTGCTCAGCGTCCTGGCGGGCGTCGCCGACCCGCAGGACGCCGCGCAGCAGCTCGTCGCCGCCGCGCTGCAGGCCGGCGGGAAGGACAACGTCAGCGCCGTGGTCGTCGACGTCGCCGTCGCGACGGACAGCCCCGACGTGGAGACCACCGTGCGCGCCCCCGACCGGGGCGTCGCGGAACCCGGGCCGGACGAGGCCTGGGACGAGGAGATCGACGGCGCGACCATCCCGCGCCCGATCACCGAGCGCCCGGAGGTGCCGTCATGATCGTCCCCCTGTACGCGCCCGGCGAGTGGTTCGCCGTGGTCGCCGCCGGCCGCGTCGCCCTGCTGCCCCCGACCGCCGCGCCGTCGCTGGTGGCGGACGTGTGGGCCGCCGTCCGCGACGGCGATGACCTCACCGGCCCGCTGCAGGTGCTGCTGCGCTCCGGCCTGGTGGACCTGCCGCCCTTCGCGCTCGTCTCGGTCGAGGCGGGGCGCGTGCGCACGATCGTCCGCGGCGACGTCGAGGTCCGCACGAGCGGGCCCGGCGGCGGCAGCACGACCGGCTCCGGCGTCTCGACGTGGGCCGAGGAGACGCGCACCGACGTGCATGCCGTCACCGTGCTCACGCCCGGGCTCGCGGGGGCGTCGACGGACGGTGCGCTGCCCGTGCTGGGCGCCGTGGTGCGTGCCGCTTTATTGCGCATCGTGGTCGTCG
>CAUQTR010000156.1:0-5327 GCA_963521045.1 uncultured Actinotalea sp. | reverse complement strand
GGGCGCACCCGCGCCGGTCGTCCCGACGCCCGCGGCCGCGCGTGCCTGCAGCCGCCGCCCCGGGTGCACCGGGTCGGGGACCTCCACGGTCAGCTCGTAGTGCTCCTTGGCGAAGAACCCGCCGATGCCGCCCGTGCGGATCCGCTCGGCCTTGACGATGCGTGCGCCCGGGCCCATCTCGGCCTTGACGCGCAGCATCAGGGAGCGCAGGTCCTCACCGTCAAGCAGCAATCGCGTGGGCATCGGCGACCACCCCCACGGTCTCGATCTGCAGGCCCGCTCCGGTCACCTCGCTGTACGAGAGCACGGCGAGGCGCGGGAGCGCCAGGGCCACCGTACGGCGCAGGGCGGGCCGCAGGGCAGGGGCGCACACGACGACGGCCTCGCGACCGCTCGCCTCGCCGCGCGCGACGACGGCCCGGAGCTCGGCGAGCATGCGCTCGAGGCGGTTCGGGTCGACCAGCAGGTGCGTGCCACCCTCCCCGGCCCGGACGGACTCCACGAGCTGCTGCTCGAGGCTCGGGTCGAGCGTCACGACGCGCAGCACGCCCTCGTGGGCGTAGGGGGCGGCGAGCGCCGGGCCGAGCGCGGCCCGCGCCGCCTCGACGAGGCCCTCGGGCTCGGTGCTCACCTTCGCGCGCAGCGTGAGGCCCTCGTAGATGCGGGACAGGTCGCGCACGGGCACCTGCTCGGCGAGCAGGCCCTGGAGCACGCGCTGGACCTCGCCGAGGGTCATGAGGCCGGGCACCAGCTCGTCGACCACCGAGGGGTTGACCTGCTTGACGCCCTCGGTCAGGACGCGCACGTCCTCGCGGGACAGCAGCCGTGGCGCGTTGGCGTCGATGATCGCGCCCAGGTGCGTGATGAGAACGGACACGCGGTCGACCACGGTCGCCCCGACCATCTCCGCCGCGTGGCGCAGCTCGGTCGGGATCCACTTGCCCGGCAGCCCGAAGACCGGCTCGACGACGGCGGTGCCGCCGATGCCCTCGAGGTTGTCGCCGAGCGCGAGCAGCCGGCCGCCGGGCGCCTCGCCGCGGCCGACCTCGACGCCCGCGATGCGCACGACGTAGGTCGAGCGGGGCAGGTCGACCGAGTCGCGCGTCCGCACGGGCGGCACGACGAAGCCGAGCTCCATGGCGACCTTGCGCCGCAGCCCCCGCACACGGGCGAGCAGGTCCTGGTCCGTGCCGGAGCCGACCATGTCGACGAGGTCGGGGGCGAGCAGGATCTCGATGGCGTGCACGCGCATCTGCTCGATGAGCGCCTCGGGTGTGTCCGCCTGGCCGGGCCGCGACGGGTCCGGCGCTCCGTCGGCGAGTGCCGCCTCGGCCTCAGCGGCCTCCGAGGTCGTGATCCGCCACGCGGCGACCAGCAGGAGGGAGCCGACGAGGACGAAGGGGAGCTTGGGGAGCCCGGGGATGAGGGCGAGCGCGATGGCGGCCGCCCCGGCGATCCGCAGGGCGGACCGCGACTGCATGAGCTGGCCCGCGGCCTGCGTGCCCATGTCCTCCGAGGCCGTCGCGCGCGTCACGATGAGGCCGGTCGAGACCGACATGAGCAGCGCGGGGATCTGGGTGACGAGGCCGTCGCCGATCGTCAGGAGGCTGAACCGCTCGAGCGACTCGCCGGCCGACATGCCCATCTGCATCATGCCGATCGCGAACCCGCCGAGCAGGTTGATGACCGTGATGATGATGCCCGCGATGGCGTCGCCCTTGACGAACTTCGAGCCACCGTCCATCGCGCCGTAGAAGTCCGCCTCGGCGGCGATGTCGGCGCGCCGCTGACGCGCCGTGTCCTCGTCGATGAGGCCCGCGTTGAGGTCGGCGTCGATCGCCATCTGCTTGCCGGGCATCGCGTCGAGCGTGAACCGCGCGCCCACCTCCGCGACGCGGCCGGCACCGTTGGTGATGACCGCGAACTGGATGACGACGAGGATGAGGAAGATCACCAGGCCGATGACGAGCGAGCCGCCGACGACGAAGTGTCCGAAGGCGTCGATGACCTGGCCCGCGTAGCCGTCCCGCAGCACGAGCCGGGTCGACGCCACGTTGAGGCCGAGCCGGAACAGCGTGAGCACGAGCAGCATCGACGGGAAGACGGAGAAGTCGAGCGGCCGCTTGACGTACATGCTGGTCAGGAGCACCACGAGCGAGATGGTGATGTTCAGGACGATGAGCACGTCGAGGAACGCCGCGGGCAGCGGGACCACGAGGAGCAGGACGATGCCGACGACGCCCACCGGCACGCCCAGCGTCATGAGCTGCTTGCCCTTCATCGGTGGTCTCCCTCGGTCGGTGCTGCTGCGGTGGGTGCCGGCGTGAGTGCCGGCCTGGGTGACGTGCGCGCCGCGGACGGCGGCGCGGGGGTGGTCCTCATGCCGCCTCCAGACGGCTCGGGCCGCCGGGTGCCCGGTGGGTGCCCGCGCTCGCGCCACGGCGACGCAGCGCCATGACGAAGGCGAGCACCCGGGCGACGGCGACGAACAGGTGGGCCGGGACCTCCTGGTTCAGCTCGCACGCCGCGTGCAGCGCGCGGGCCAGGGGGATGTCCTCGACCATCGGGACACGCTTGTCGCCGGCGACCGCACGGATGCGGGCGGCCACGTGGCCCGCACCCTTGGCGACGACGCGGGGCGCGCCCTTGCCGGGCTCGTAGCGCAGCGCGACGGCGACGTGGGTGGGGTTGACCAGGACGACGTCGGCCGAGGCGACCTCCGCGATCATGCGGTTGCGGCTCATCGCGATCTGCTTCGACCGGATCGCGCCCTTGAGCTGCGGGTCGCCCTCGGCCTGCTTGTTCTCGTCCTTGATCTCCTTCTTCGACATGCGCGTCTTCTTGCGGTTGCGCCGCATGATGACGATGACGTCGAGCGCGGCGAGCACGAGGCCCGCGATCACCGCGGTCCGCATCACGTCGGCCACGCCGGTCCCCGCCGCGCCGAGGATCTGGCTCAGGGAGTGCATGCCGGAGCCGAGCAGCATGGGCACGAGGCCCTGCACGACGGTCCACAGGACGAGGCCGATGACCGCCGTCTTGAGCGCGGCCTTGACGCCGTTCCAGCCGGCCTGCGGGCCGAACGTGTTCTTCAGGCCGGTCACCAGGTTGAACTGCTTGAAGGTCGGCTTGAGCTTCTTCTTCGAGACGTGGATGCCGCCCTGCGCCGCCGAGGCGACGACCGCCGCGATCACGACGACCGCGAGCAGCGGCGCGAGCGTGCGCAGGATCGAGGACATGCCGTCCCACAGCGCGCTGACCGCGAGCTCCGGCGTGGGGTTCGCGACGACGTCGCGGACGAGCGTCAGCTGGTCCACCGCAGCGCCGGACCCGCTGCTCAGGACCATCGGGAGCATGAGCGCGCCGACCCCGATCCCGAGCCACGCCGACACGTCCTGCGAGCGCTGGAGCGCACCGTCCCGGCGCAGCTCCTTCATCCGCTTCGGGGTTGCCGGCTCGGTCTTGTCGTCGCCGCCGCTCACCGTGCCACCTGGCCCATCTCGGTCAGCGCCGTGTCGGTCAGCGCGGCCACGACGTGCGGCAGCGCGAGGTAGGCGGTGACGCCGAGCACGAGCGTCATCAGGATCTTCAGCGGGAAGCCGAGCGCGAAGGCGTTGAGGGCCGGCGCGACGCGGGTCAGCAGGCCCAGGCCGACGTCCGCCAGGAACAGGACCGCGATGAGCGGGCCGGCGACCTGCAGCGCGGAGAGGAACATGTCCGTCAGCCCGGTCGCCACCGTCTGCCCCATCACGGCGAGGTCGAGCGGTGTGCCCAGCGGCAGCGCGTCGAAGCTCCGGACCAGCCCGGCGATGACGACCTGGTAGGCGTCGGACGCGAACAGCAGCACGATCGCCGTGAGCTGGTAGAGCCGCGCGAACTGGGCACCGCTGGTCATGCTCATCGGGTCGAAGGCCTGCGCCAGCTGGAAGCCGCCGAACAGGTCGATCATGTTGCCCGCGGCCTGGACCGCGGCGAACACGAGCATGACGAGGAAGCCCAGGGCGAACCCGATGAGGGCCTGCATCAGCACGTCCCCGATGAACTGCGCCGTGCCGGACGCGATCGACGTGCCCAGCCCCGGCCCGGCGGCCTCGGTGGCGCGCGGGGCCGCCAGGAGACCCAGACCGACGGCGAGCATGGCCTTGACCTGCCCCGGGATGGCCCGGTGCGCGAAGGGCGGGGCGATGACGAGGAAGGCGGCGATCCGCACCCCGGCGAGCATCACCACCTCGAGCGAGGCCAGCGGCAGGGTCAGGCCCACGTCAGCCGCCCAGCAGGGACGGGATGCGCTCGAACATCTCGTGCGTGAAGGCGACGGTCTCGGAGATCATCCAGTGGCCCGCGACGAGGAGCGCGACCGCGACGGCGAGCGCCTTGGGCACGAAGCTGAGGGTCACCTCCTGGATCTGCGTGATCGACTGGAGGAGCGAGACGGCGAAGCCGACGACGAGGGCCGTGACGAGCACGGGGGCGCAGAGCTTGCCCGCGAGCAGCAGGGCCTGCATGCCGATGTCGAGGACGTCGTTCGGGCTCATGCGTAGCTCCCGATGAGCGCGGTGACGATGAGTCCCCAGCCGTCCACGAGCACGAACAGCAGCAGCTTGAAGGGCAGCGACACCATCACGGGCGGCAGCATCATCATGCCCATGCTCATGAGCGACGCCGAGACGACGAGGTCGATGACCAGGAAGGGCACGAAGACGACGAAGCCGATGATGAACGCCGACCGGAGCTCGGAGAGCATGAACGCCGGGATGAGGGTGGTCATCGGGACGGTCTCGGGCGACTCCGGGTTCACCTGGTCCGCCGCGCGCGTCACGAGCGCCAGGTCCTCCTCGCGCGTCTGGCCCAGCATGAACTCGCGCAGCGGCACCGTCCCGGCGTCGACGGCCTGCGAGAAGGTCAGCGTGCCGTCGAGGTAGGGCTGGAGCCCGACGTCGTTGAGGTCACCGAGCACCGGCGCCATGACGAACAGGCTGAGGAAGAGCGCCAGCCCGGCGAGCACCTGGTTGGGCGGGACGCCCTGGAGCCCGAGGGCGTTCCGGGTGAGCGCGAGCACCACGAAGATCTTGGTGAAGCTCGTCATCATGAGCAGGAGCGAGGGCGCGACCGAGAGCAGGGTGATCGTCAGCAGGACGACGATCGAGCTGTCCGGCGTCCCGTCGATCCCGTTGAGGTCGATCCCGATGGTGGGACCGTCGGTCGGGGCGGTCGGCGCGACGGGCGCGGTGGGGTCGACCGGCGGCGCCGGCGCCGCCTGGGCACCGCCCGCGATCACGACGGCGAGCACGGTGAGCAGCAGCAGGACCAGGACGACGGCCGTGGCC
>CAUQTR010000155.1:0-5350 GCA_963521045.1 uncultured Actinotalea sp. | reverse complement strand
CCCCCCGCCCGCGGGCCGGGCCGTCCCGGCGACCGAGCCGAGCGCGCCGCTCCCGCCCCCCGGGCGTGGGACCAGCGCCTTGATCCGCGGCACGAGGTCCGACGCGACGCGGGCGAGCGACTCCTGCACGCTGCCGACGTTCGCGGGCTTCGTGACGTAGTCGCTCGCGCCGGCGGCCAGGGCGTCCAGCGTCGCGACGGCCCCGCGCTCGGTGAGCGTGGAGAACATGATGATGGGGACGCGGTTGCCCGACCGCCGGAGCGCACGCACCGCGTCGATCCCGTCCATGACGGGCATCTCGATGTCCATCGTCACGAGGTCGGGACGCAGCTGCTCCACCTTCGCGACGGCGATCTGCCCGTTGGCGGCGATGCCGACGACCTCGATCGCCGGGTCGGCGGAGAGCACGTCGGTCACCAGCCGGCGGACGACGACCGAGTCGTCGACCACCAGGACCCTGATCGGTGCCACCTGCGTCCTTCCGTCGGTGCTTCCGTCGGCGCGGTCCTCCCGCGACGGGTTCCAGATCGGCCGCGCGCGGCCGGATGTGAGGTAGTGCCGACGTGCCGGTCGTGCGTCAGTAGGTGAATGCCGCGACCTGCTCGCGCAGGTCGGCCGACGTCGTCGCCAGGTCGCCCACCTGCTCGCGCAGACGGGCGAGCACCTCGGTGGACGACTGCGCGGCCGTGGCGACCCCCGTGATGTTCACGGCGATCTCCGTCGAGCCCGTGGCCGCCTCGGCGACCCCCCGGCTCATCTCCTGCGTCGTCGCGGTCTGCTCCTCCACCGCGCTCGCGATGGTCAGCTGGTAGTCGTTCATCCGCGCGATGACGTGCGAGATCTCGCCGATGGCGGTGACCGCCGCCGTCGTGTCGGCCTGGATGGCGTCCACCCGGCGCGCGATGTCGTCGGTCGCCCGCGCCGTCTCGCGGGCGAGCTCCTTGACCTCACCCGCGACGACGGCGAAGCCCTTGCCGGCATCACCCGCGCGGGCCGCCTCGATCGTCGCGTTGAGCGCGAGGAGGTTGGTCTGCTCGGCGATCGACGTGATGACCTTGACGACGTTCCCGATCTCCTGCGAGGACGCCCCGAGCGCTGCCACCGAGGTGTTCGTCGCCTCGACGACCGCCATCGCCGTCGTGCCGACCCGGGCGGCCTCGGACGCGTTCTGAGCGATCTCCCGGATCGAGGCGCCCATCTGCTCGGCGCCGGCGGCGACGGCCTGCACGTTGCGCGAGACCTGCTCCGCGGCCGCGGCGACGACGCCCGCCTGGACGCTCGTCTCCTCGGACCCGGCGGCGACGTGGTCACCGGCCGCAGCCATGTCCTCGCTCGCGCTCGCGATGGTCGCCGTCGTGCCGACGACGCCGGCGAGGATGCGCCGCAGCGAGTCCTGCGCGCCCCCGGCGGCGTGCGCCATGCGGCCCAGCTCGTCGCGCTCGCTCAGCTCGGCGGGGACGGTGAGGTCGCCGTCGGCCATGGCGTGCAGGCTCGCGCTCACGGTGCGCAGACCGCGGGTGAGGCGCCGGGTCACGGCGACGGCGAGCGCCGCGGCGACCGAGCCGCCGACGAGGAACCCGAGCGCGAGACCGATCAGCACCGTCCGGATCTCCGCGGCCGCACGTGCCGAGATCTGCTCGACCTGCTGGGTGATCTGCGCGTCGGCCAGCTGGAGGGCGCGTCCCGCGTTGTCGGGGTCGCCCGCGACGGAGGCGGCGAGCGCCGCCTCGAGCCCGGTCGGGTCACCCGCCTCGACGAGGGGCAGCAGGGTCGTGTCGCGGTAGGCCAGCCACCCGTCCCAGCGGTCGCGGAAGTCGGACCACTGCTGGGTGCCCGACTGGGGGTAGCCGTCCACCGTCGCGATGAGCTCGGCCGCGCGGCGGTCGTTCCAGTCCGACGACGTGAGCAGCTGCGTCCGCTGCGCGTCGTCGGTCGCGCCGGCCGCGCGCCGCACGAGGAGGTGGCTGGTCTGCTGCACCGTGCGCAGCTCGCTCATCGAGCCCTGGAGGTCGTCCGTCAGCTCACGTACCTGCTCGAGCGTCTGACCGGCCCGCAGGAGGGCGAGCGCGCCGATGCCGCCGACGACGGCGAAGACCGTGCCGAGCACCAGCAGGGACGCACCGACCTTGACGGCGACCGGGCGGTCCCAGAACCACGACCCGCGCGGGCGTCCGGAGCGGACCGGTTCGCTGCTCGCGGGGTCGGTGCCGGTGGGCTCGATGACCGCCGGCTGCCTGCTCGTCCGTCCGGCGCTCATGCCAGCTCCTCCGCCGTGTAGTAGCCGCTCTCCACGAGCACCTGGGTGTAGTTGTCGCGCGTGACGACCTGGGACGTGAGGAGGTACGACGGGACGACGACGACGCCGTTGTCGTAGGACGTCACGTCGTTCGTCTCGGGCTCGCGGCCCGCGAGGAGCGCGTCGACCATCTGCACGGCGACCTCGGCGAGCTGCCGGGTGTCCTTGTAGATCGTGGAGTGCTGCTCGCCCGCGACGACCGCCTGCACGGCGGCCACGTCGGCGTCCTGGCCGGTGAGGACCGGCCACGGCTGGTCGGCCGTGCCGTACCCGGCGCCGCGGAGCACCTCGAGCAGGGCGACCGAGATGATGTCCGCGGGCGCGAGCACGGCGTCGAGGCGGGTGGCCGGACGCGCGTCGATCAGGGCGTCGAGCCGGGTGGCGGCGGTCTCGCCGTTCCAGGCGGGCGTCGCGATCGTCGCGAAGTCCGTCTCGCCGGAGGGCACGACCAGCACGCCCGCGTCGAGCCACGGCTGGAGCACGCTCATCGCGCCCTGGTAGAAGACGGTCGCGTTGTTGTCGTCGGGCGAGCCCGCGAACAGCTCGACCTCGAACGGTCCGGCGGCCCCCGTGGGCTCGCCCGCCTCGTCGAGCACGCCGAGGCCCTGGAGCAGCGAGGTGGCCTGCTGCACGCCGACCCGAGCGTTGTCGAAGGTGGCGTAGTAGGCCACGTCGGCCGAGCCGCGGATGAGGCGGTCGTACGCGATCACGGGGATGTCCTGGTCCGCGGCGCGTGCGAGCACGTCCTTGAGCGCGGTGCCGTCGATCGAGCCGACGACGAGCGCCTCGGCCCCCGCGTCGATCATCGCGTCGATCTGCGCGACCTGCGTCGGCACGTCGTCGTCCGCGTACCGGAGGTCGACGTCGTGGCCGAGGGCCTCGAGCTGCGCGGTGACGTTCTCGCCGTCCGCGATCCAGCGGGGCGACGTCGTGGTCGGCATCGCGACGCCCACGAGCTGCGTGCCGGCGTCACCGCCGCCCGGGACCGCGGCGTCGACGGCGCCGCACCCTGCCAGCGCGAGCGCGACCAGCAGCACCCCTGTCCCCATCGTGGGCCGTCCGGGCATCGTGCCGCCTCCTGCGTCGCGTCCTGCATCGCGTGACCGGGCCCGTCCTGGGCCCCCTGACCCATCGGCAGCCCACGGCGACGGTGAGCGGACGGCGGTGTGTCGCGGGTCACGTCCGGCAGGTGCCGGCGCGCGATGGCACGCGAGGGCACAGGCAGGCACAGGCAGGCACAGGCGATGCCGCTCGGTGCGCAGGCGCCCGGTCAGTACGTGAACGCCGCCACGCGTCCGCGCAGCTCCGTGGCCATCCGGGAGAGGTCGGCGACGGACTCCTGCAGCTCACCGAGCACCTGGCTCGACGCGGCCGACGCGGCGGCGACCCCGGTGATGTTCCGGGCGATCTCGTCCGAGCCGCCGGCCACCTCGGCCACGCCGCGGCTCATCTCGGCGGTCGTCGCCTGCTGCTGCTCGACCGCGGACGCGATGGTCTGCTGGAACGCGCTGATGCGCCCGATGACGTCGGTGATCTCACCGATCGCCGTCACGGCGGCCGCGGCCATGGCCTGGTTGGAGCCGATCCGGGTCGCGATGTCCTCGGCGGCCCGTGCGGACTCCCGGGCGAGCTCCTTGACCTCGCCGGCCACCACGGCGAAGCCGCGGCCCGCGTCGCCGGCCCGCGCCGCCTCGATGGTCGCGTTGAGCGCGAGCAGGTTCGTCTGCTCGGCGATGCCCGTGATGACGCGGACCACCGAGCCGATCTCCTGGGCGCTCGTGCCGAGCGCCCCGACCGCCTCGGCGGTCGTGCGCGAGTGCTCGGCGGCGCGCTCCGCGACCGCGGCCGCCTCGGACGCGTTCTGGGCGATCTCCCGGATGGAGGCGCCCATCTGCTCCGCCCCGCCGGCGACGGCGTGCACGTTGCGGCTGACCTCCTCCGCCGCCGCGGCGACCACCCCCGCCTGGGTCGCCGTCTCCTCGGAGGACGCCGCGACCTGCGTGCCGGCGTCGGACATCTGGCCGCTGGCCTGGGCGAGCGCGACGGACGCCTCGGCGACCCGCGCGAGCGTCTCGCGCAGCGCCCCCTGGGCGGTCGTGAGCGAGCGCGCCATCTGGCCGAGCTCGTCCCGGCTGGTGACGTCCACGCCGACGGTGAGGTCGCCGTGCGCCATGGCGTCGAGCGAGCGGCGCACGCGCGCGACCGACCCGCGCACCTGGCCGGCCGTGAGCAGCCCGAGCCCGATGAGCACCACGAGGGCCGACGTGATGGTCAGGAGCATGGTGGTGCGCGAGCGCGCGGCCTGGGCGTCGGCCCGCGCCGCGGCGTCGTCCATGAGGCGGGTGACGTCGTCCGTGGCCGCGTCCAGGTAGCGCGTGTACTCGATCGCGATGGGCTCGAGGCTCATGGCGAGCAGGCGTCCGTACTCGCCGCGGTCGTCGTCGAGCGCGGCCTGGAGCAGGTCGCCGTCACGTGCGGCTGCCCAGCGCTGCTGCGCGTCGACGAACTCGGCGAAGCCCTCGAGCTCGACGCCGCTGCCCTGGATCGTGGCGATCTCGGCGACGATCTGCTCGTCGTTGGTGCCGAGGCGGTTGGTGAACGGCGCCTTGGTGCCCTGCGTCTCGTGCGCCGCGAGCTGCGCCAGGATCGTCACGGCCTCGGCCTGGTTCTCGCGCAGACGGCTCAGCGGCGCGGCCACGCCCGCCTGGAGCTGCGCGAGCCCGGCGGTGCTGTCCGCCATCGCCTCCATGCCGGTGACGCCGCCGACGCCGAGCACGCCGCAGGCGACGACGGCGACCGCGACGATGACGAGGATCTTGGTCCGGACCGAGCGGTCCGCGTACGCCGCGAACCTGCGGCGGCGAGCCTTTGGCCCTGCACCCGGCTCCTGGACGGCTTCTGCGCCCGGCTCCCCGGACGGCGCCTGCTCGTCGACCTGCTCGACCTGCTCGACCGGCGCGTCGACGTGCTCGCGGAGCTGCACGTCCGCCCTCCCGTCGGCCAGCGCGTCCGCCGGCGCGTCGCGGTCGAGCACCGCGACGGCGGTCGTCGTGC
>CAUQTR010000154.1:0-5359 GCA_963521045.1 uncultured Actinotalea sp. | reverse complement strand
GCGGAGGGCCGGCAGCTGCCCGCCACGGACGCGCCGCGCCGGATCGCGAGCTGGATGGCGACCGTGCCGACGCCGCCGGCGCAGCCATGGATGAAGAGGGACTGCGAGCGTCGGAGCCCGCCGAGCGCCTGGAGCGCGGTCACGCCGACGATCGGGAGCGCGGCGGCCTCCTCGAACGACAGGTCGTCGGGCTTGCGGACGACGGATCCCTCGTCGACGACGACGACGTCGGCGAAGGCCCCCGCCTCGCGGACACCGGCCGCGCCGAGCACCTCGTCGCCGACGCGGATCCGATCGACGCCCGGACCGACGGCCTCGACCACGCCCGCGACGTCGTGCCCGAGCCCGCGGGGGAATCGGCGACCCGTCATCGCCTTGAGCTCGCCGCGGCGGATCTTCCAGTCCATCCCGTTGACCGCGGCGGCCCGGACGCGGACGAGCACCTGGCCCTGACCCGGCGCAGCGGGCTCGAACTCCTCGAGGCGCAGGACCTCGGGCCCGCCGTAGCGGTGGTACTGGATGCGGCGCAGTGGCTCCATGGTCATGCTCTCCGGCTCGCGAGCCGTTCGACGGCCCAACCGACAGCGACCACGCCGAGGATCGGCAGCGTGTACTTCAGCTGCGGCCAGCTGTCCTCGCCGGGCGGGTCGACGGTGGCGGTGCCCGGGTAGAGGCCGGACGTGAGCTGGGCGACGTAGTAGGTGCTGGCCGCGATCGCCGCGCTGTCGACGGACTCACGCGTGCTGCCCGGGCGCCACAGCTGGTAGAGGGCGGTCATCCCGAGGAGGACGCCGGAGCTCATCGTCTGGGCGTTGTGGAACTTGGCGTGCGGCGGCCACGTCTCGTTGAAGATGTGGGACTCGTTCCAGTCGAACAGGTAGGGCCCCGCGATCCCGGCCACCGCGGCGGAGGAGATGAGGAGCCTGCCGAGCGGGAGCCCGCCGATCCGGGCGGTCCTCATGACCGGGCCGCGAGGGAAGGCGTACGGACCGGCGTGACGACTCGGTGGCTGATGCGCCACCCGCCGTCGTGCCGGCGCAGCACGTCGTGGTGGTCCACGGCGATGAGCTGGCCGTCGGGCATGATCAGCAGCCCGCGCGAGCGGACGGCTGCCTCGTCGTCGGTCGCGCTCGTGACGAGGACGTTCGTCAGGAAGTGGGCGACCGGACCGCGGCCCGACCGGGCCATGTCGGCGGCCGCGCCGCGGATCACCTCGCGCCCCTCGAACACCCCGAGGCCCGACGCCGCCATGTCGTACACCGCGTCCGGGGTGAAGAGCTCGTCGAGCCGGTCGAGCTGGTTCTCGTCGAAGAGGTAGGCGTGGCGGGCGAGGGTCTCGTGGATCTGCAGGCGGTCGTCGGTCTCCATGGCGGTTCTCCCGGTTCCTGGGTGGTACTCAGTACCGTAACAGACCGAGTACCGTTCGGCACCGGGTGTCGCGAAGCGATACGGTGGCGGGGTGTCCACCTCCCCCGAACGACCCGTGTCCCTCATGGAGCGCAAGCGGCGTCTGGTTCAGCAGCGCATCATCGAGGCGGCCGACGAGCTCTTCAGCGCGCACGGGTTCGAGAACGTCTCCGTGACGGACATCGCGGCCCGAGCCGACGTCGGCCGCACGACCTTCTTCCGCTACTTCGGGGACAAGACGGAGGTCGTGTTCGCCCGCGAGCAGGAGGTGCTGGACTCGATCGTGGTCGTCGTCGACACCGGCCTCGGCCCGGCGACGACCACGGCGGAGGCGGTCGGGCTGCTGCGCTCCGTCGTGCTCGAGGTCTGCGACCGCGTGACGTCCGACCCGGCGAAGTACGAGCGCCACACCCGGCTGCTCGCGCTCCACCCCGAGCTCCAGGCCCGTGACGCGCTCAAGGCGCAGCAGATCGCCGAGATGCTGGGCAGGGCGCTCGCGGTCGGTGGGACGGACGAGCGGGTCGCCGTGCTCGCGGGCCAGATCGCGCTGGCGTGCTACCAGACGGGCCGGCGCCAGGCGACGACGGCGGGCGCGCTGACCGACGAGACGCGCGCGGCGTTCGAGGCGGTGCTCGCGCTCGGCGCGCGCTGAGCCCTGGAAGGCGACGGGGGCTCGCCCTCGGGGCGGCGCCGTGACGACGGAGCGGCGTCCGAGCGAGCTGCGCCGGACCGGCCCGGTGGCCGCCAGCGGTGGAACGCCGGACGGTGGCCGCGCATGATCGTGGCATGAGCACCTACCGCATCTCCGGCACCGCCCAGACCGCACCCTGGCTCGGCGACGTGTCGCCGCTCGACGAGGCCGTCGCCGGCGAGGAGGGGGTGACGGTCGAGCACGCCCTGCGCACGGACGACGGCGGCGTCGACTTCACGCTCGAGGTCGCCGCGGACAGCCGCGAGGCCGCGCTCTCCACGGCGCAGCGCGTCGCCGACCGGCTCAGCCCCGGGTCGAGCGTCACCGTCCTCGACGCCTAGCTGTGTCACGACGCCGCCGTCGGTCGCGGGGCTGCGCCTTGCGGCCGGCGCCGATGACGGCGAGCTCGACCAGGGTGCGCTGATCGCTGCGGCTTCGGGCTCGGTCAGCGGTAGAAGCCCTCGCGCAGGTTGATCCCGTGCTCGACCCACGCCTTGAGCGCGTTGAGCATGCTCGTCCACCCCTCGCAGTTGCCGAATGCGGCGCGTGCGCCGTCGGCCGTCGGCAGCCAGGACGTCTCCGTGATCGTCACGAGGGTGCGGGCGTCGTCGTCGATCGGCTCGAACTCGAAGGTCGTGCGCGTCCGCCCGTTCTCGGTCGCGGCGGCGTCGCCGTCCCACTCGATGACGATCCGGCGCGGCGGTTGAGCCTCGACCACGGTGACGGGGAAGGCGCCCGGGTGGTCCGCGAACTCCCACGTGACCTCGCCGGGCTCGAGGCGGCCGCGCGCCCCGCCGGTGGTGAAGTAGCGGGACAGCTGCTCGGGGTCGGCGACGGCCTCGTAGACGTCGGCGCAGGGGCGCGCGACACGCCCGGAGACGGTGAAGGAGAGCTCGGTGAGGGGTGCGGTGAGTGACATGTTGTATTCTTACAACATGTCAGACACCGCGCACAAGGGCTCCGAGGACGACCGCGTCTTCAAGGCCCTCGCGTCCCCCGCCCGACGGCGGATGCTCGACGCCCTCAAGGAGTCCGCGCACACCACCGGCTCGCTGTGCGCGGCGGTCCCCGACCTCGACCGCACGACGGTCCTCCAGCACCTGCGCGTGCTGGAGGACGCCGGACTCGTCACCGGGCGCAAGGTCGGGCGCGAGCGCCACCTGGCGCTGGACCCGATGCCGATCCAGCGCATCCACGAGCGCTGGATCAGCGACTACATGCGGGCCGCGGTCGACCTGCTCGGCCGGCTCGACGCCGACTGACGACTCCCGCGGTAGCGCCTGCTGCACCCGCGAGACGGGCGGTGGGGGGAGTGATCGCGCGGGCCTGCGCTGATGTGCTGGTGAGCATCACGGAAGGCCGGGCCGACGCCCGGCGAAGCGCTCCTCACCACCCTGCGAGGTCACCATGAACGCACCATTGCCCACGGCCGCGACCACCGAGACGGGGGTCCGCGCGTACGTCCGCAGCCACGCCCTGCTGTCCTTCTTCGTGCTCGCCAACGGGCTCAGCTGGCTGGCGTGGCTGCCGTTCATCCTGTCCCAGAGCGGGCTCGGCGTCACCGACCTGGTGATCCCGGAGGTGCTCGGCACCGACCAGATCGTCGGCGTCCTGCCCGGCGCCTACCTCGGCCCGGTGACCGCCGCCTTCATCGTCACCGCCCTGTCCGAGGGTCGTGCCGGGCTGCGTGCCTGGGTCGGCCGTGTGACGCGGTGGCGGGTGAGCTGGCGCTGGTACGTCGGCATCCTCACCGCCGTCCCGACCGTCGTCGTGCTCGCGACCCTCGTCATCCCGGGCGCGATCGAGGACATCCGGATGCCCGGCATCGGGATGCTGCTCTCCTACCCCGCGATGCTGCTCATCCAGTTCCTCACGACGGCGGTCGCGGAGGAGCCGGGCTGGCGCGACTTCGCCCTGCCCCGGCTGCAGCGCCGCCACGGCGCGGTCTTCGGCACCGTGATCCTCGGCCTGCTCTGGGGTGCGTGGCACCTGCCGCTGTTCGTCACGACGTGGGCCGGCTACCCGGACCTCGCCTGGTGGCAGCCGGTCGAGTTCGTCATCGCCTGCATCCCGCTCAGCCTCGCGATGACCTGGGTGTTCAACCGCACCAACGAGAGCCTGCCGATGGTCATGATCCTGCACGCGAGCATCAACACCGTCTTCACGCTCGTGTGGCCGGAGATGTTCCCGAACCTCACGAACGTCGACTCCGGCCACGTGGTGCTCATCGCGGCCACCGCCGCGGCCCTGGTCCTCGTCGTGGCCACGCGCGGCAAGCTCGGCCTGGGCGTCGCCCAGCCGACGACGGCGGTCACGCCGGAGCTGCAGGTCACGCGGTAGGCCTGGAGAAGAGCGGCACGGCCCCGCTATGGCGCGACGGACCCCGGTGCGAGAGTGCCGGGGTCCGTCGGCGTCGGGCGAGGTTCCAGGGGACCCGCGCGGAACAGGATCCCCTCTCCTCCGGTGAAGCTGATCGTGTGGAAGCGGGCTGCGCGTGCGACCTCCTGGAAGCCGTACGCCTCGTGCAGCGCGATGGACGCGGGGTTCGCGGCGTTCACCACGTACCAGGCCTCGGTGGCGCGCTCGGCGATCCAGCGCAGCCGCTCGCGCGTGAGGGCGTCGGCGATCCCTCGACGGCGCCACGCGGGGTCGACGGTGACCCCGCCGAGGTAGTGCCCGGCGGCTGCGGGACCGTCGGCCCAGCCCCAGTGGTGGGTCTTCGCCCACCCCACGAGAGCGCCACCGACCTCGGCGACGAGGACGGCGCGTTCCGGGTCGTCGACGGCGGCGACCAGGGAGTCCATCTGCATGCCGGTGCCGCGGACCCGCGCCTCGAACGCGACGACGGCGCCCGCCTCGGACGGCGCGGCCGCGCGCAGCACGAGCCCGGGGGCGGGGCCACGCTCGTCGTCCGGCCGGTACGGCGCGAAGTCGCGGGGTGGCACGGTCCGAGTGTGGCGCGTGGCCGCGGTCCGGTGGAGGCGAACGGAGGGGCGAGCGTCGACGTCACTGACCGGCCCTGCTGTGTCGGCGAGCCGCAACCGGCGAGCGCGGCGTCTTCCTCGTCGGCCGCGCGGCGGAGCGGCGCGTCAGGGGGGTGGCCGCCGGGTGTCCTCGACGGGGACGTGTCCTAGGTCGCGTGCGGCAGTCGGCGTGCGGCGGTCGTGTCGGTGGGCGGTGGGAGGCTTCCGATATGTCCGGATCGATGGTCGAGTCGTCGCCTCGGGTGGTGTCACGCCCGGTGCGTGCGTGGGACGAGGT
>CAUQTR010000153.1:0-5365 GCA_963521045.1 uncultured Actinotalea sp. | reverse complement strand
GGCCGGTGCGCGCCGTCGTGCTCGGCTCGTCGACCGGCGGGCCCGAGGCCCTCTCGCGCCTGCTCGGCGCGATGCCGACCGCGCTCCCCGTCCCCATGGTCGTGGTCCAGCACATGCCGCCCGTCTTCACGCGCCAGCTCGCGGCGCGCCTGGACCGCCTCGGGCCGAGCACGGTCGTCGAGGCCTCGGACGGTGAGGCGCTCGTGCCCGGCACCGTGTACGTGGCGCCCGGGGACCAGCACCTCGAGCTCGTCCCCGCGCCGTCGGGCGCGCGGGCCCGGCTGAACCAGGGGCCGCCCGTGAACTTCTGCCGCCCTGCCGTCGACGTCATGCTCCGCTCGGCCGTCGCGGTCCACGGGGGTGACCTGCTCGCCGTCGTGCTCACCGGCATGGGGTCGGACGGGCGCGTCGGCTGCGAGGCGGTGGTCGGCGCGGGCGGGTTCGTCGTCGTGCAGGACGAGCCGACGAGCGTCGTCTGGGGCATGCCGGGTGCGGTCGCCACCGCGGGGCTCGCGCACGCGGTGCAGACGGTCGAGGAGATCGCGGCGACGTTGCTCGCCCGGACGGGTGCCGCAGACGCGCACGCCGTCGGAGGTGTGCGATGAGCCTGGCCCCCGACACGTTCGCCTGGGTCGCGGACCTCGTGCGGCGCCGCAGCGCCATCCAGCTCGAGGCCGGCAAGGAGTACCTCGTCGAGAGCCGCCTGATGCCGCTCGCACGCACCGCGGGGCTGCCCGACGTCGACGCGTACGTCCGGTCGATCCGCACGACGTCGCTCCCCTCGGCGCTCGAGCAGGTGGTCGAGGCGCTGACGACCAACGAGACCTCGTGGTTCCGCGACGCTCAGCCGTTCCTCGCGCTCGCGGACCACGTCGTGCCCGAGGTGCTCGCCGCGCGCGGGCCGTTCGCCCCCGGCCCGCTGCGGGTGTGGTCCGCGGCGTGCTCCAGCGGGCAGGAGCCCTACTCGATCGCGATGGCGCTGGCCGACCTCGTGCCGCCGTCGTCCCTGCGGATCGTCGCGACCGACCTCTCGCAGCAGATGGTCGACCGGGCACGGACCGGGCGGTACAGCCAGCTCGAGATCAACCGCGGCCTGCCGGCCCCCCTGCTCGTCAAGCACTTCACGCGCACGGGCACGGACTGGGAGGTCGCCGCGCCCCTGCGCCAGGCGATCACCTTCCAGCGGCACAACCTCCTCGACCCGCCGCCGATCGGCGGACCGTTCGAGATCGTGTTCCTGCGCAACGTGCTCATCTACTTCGACCTGGCGACCAAGCGCGACATCCTGCGCCGCGTGCAGCAGGTCGTGCGGCCCGGGGGCTACCTGCTCCTGGGTGCCGCGGAGACGACCATCGGCATCGACGACGGCTGGGAGAGGGTGCCGGTCGGACGCAGCTCCGTCTACCGGCTCGCAGCACGGAGGGCAGCATGAGAGCACTGGTCATCGACGACTCGCGGGTGATGCGACGGATCGTCGCGAGCACCCTGCACCCGCTCGGCTTCGAGACGCTCGAGGCGGCGGACGGCCGCATCGCGCTCGACCTGCTCGAGGCGGGCGCCGACGTCGACCTCTGCTGCGTCGACTGGAACATGCCCGTCATGGACGGGCTCGAGTTCGTCGGCGCCGTCCGGGCCAACCGGGCCTGGCGCGACATCACGCTGATGATGGTCACCACGGAGAGCGAGCACGGTCAGATCGTGCGCGCGCTCGCGGCGGGCGCGCACGAGTACGTCATCAAGCCGTTCACCGCGGACGCCATCAAGGACAAGCTCCAGCTGCTGGGGCTCCTGCACGACCAGGAGGAGATCGCATGACCGCCGCCGTGGACCTCGATGCGTTCGGGGGCGCCGACCCCGTCCTGAGCATCGCCGAGGACGTCTTCGTCGCGATGGTCGACGGCGAGCCGGGCACGCTACGACCGTGGCACGGCGAGCCCCCCGCGCTGTCGAGCGAGATCCACGCGTGGGTCGACGTGCACGGCCCGGCCGAGGGGCGCGTGCTCCTCAGCACCGAGGAGACGACGGCGGAGGACCTCGCCCGGGCGCTGCTCGGCCTCGAGCCCACCGAGACCGTGTCCGACGCGGACCTGGTCGACGCCTTCGGCGAGGTCGCGAACGTCGTCGGCGGCAACGTCAAGGCACTCGTGGCCGACCCGCACGCACTCGGTCTGCCGGTCGTCGACCGCACGCCGCCGGAGCCCGGGGTCACGCTCCTGCACCGTCTGGTGCTGGACTGGCGCGGCCGCCTGCTCGTGGTGTCGTTGTGGAGCCTGCTGTGAGCGCCCGGCCCGCGGGCGCCGCGAGCCCGGGCCTCCTGAACGCTCCGCCCCCTGCACCCACGACCGAGATCCCCGTTCGACCGAGGTGGTACCGATGAGAGTCCTCGTCACCGACGACAGCCGCGTGATGCGCCAGATCGTCGTCCGCACCCTGCGCCAGGCCGGCTTCGACTGGGAGGTCACGGAGGCGCCGGACGGCGCCGCCGGGCTCGAGGTCGTGCGCCAGGAGGACCCGGACCTCGTGCTCAGCGACTGGAACATGCCCGAGATGACGGGCATCGACTTCCTGCGCGCCATGCGGGCCGAGGGCATCGAGACGCCCTTCGGGTTCGTCACGTCGGAGGGCTCGGCCGAGATGCGCGAGCAGGCGGAGGCCGAGGGCGCGCTGTTCCTCATCGCCAAGCCGTTCAACGCGGACACGTTCCGCGACACGATCGAGCCGTTCCTCGCATGAGCGCCGACAAGAGCCCCCTGCCGGCCGCGCTCGAGGTCCGCGAGCTCCTCGAGGGCCTGCTCGGCCGCGACGTCGATGCCGAGGTCGGGACCCCGCCGGTCGACACGCGCACCCCGAACGGCGCGACGGTCGCCGCGTACGTCGACGACCAGCTGGGCCTGCGCGCGCTCGTCCTCATGGACCTCGAGCTCACCGCCTACAGCGGCGCGTCCATCGCACTGCTGCCCGCGGTCGGGGCGAACCAGGCCATCACGAACGGGATGATCACGCCGGCGCTGTACGACAACGCCGCCGAGATCCTCAACATCATGGCGTCGCTGTTCACCAAGGACGACGCCCCGCACGTGCGGCTCTACGAGGCGTACCCGCCGCGCGAGACGCTGCCCGGTGACATCCAGCGCTGGCTCCTCGCCTACGTCCCTCGCCTGGACGTGCGACTCACGATCGCCGGCTACGGCACGGGCAACCTCTCGGTCCTCGTCATCTGACGTCGCCGGCCCCACCCGTCCCTCCCGCCACCCCACCCCTCACCCTTCGCCGAGGTCGCTGGTCTGTGTCGAGGTCGCTGGTTGCAACCCGCGCCCACGACCCGAACCAGCGACCTCGGCGTCGTCTCGTGGGGGGTGGCGGGGTGGGGGCGGGGGTTCTGGTGCGGGGGTCAGGTGCGGGGGTGGTAGCCCCAGTGCCAGGGCTCGCGGGGGGTGTCCTCGACGAACCCGTACGTGCCGGCGTTCTCCCGCATCCAGGCCTGCGCCTTGGCGTCGAGCGCGAGGTCGGTCGCCACGCCCCAGCCGTGCATGCTCGTGCCGGGCTTGGCCGCGAGACCGCCCTGCGAGTACAGGCCCTTGCGCTCGGCGAGGTCGACCTGGCTCTCGTAGGTGCGGTAGGAGTCGGTCACCCCGATGGTGACGCCGTCGGCCGCGGCCGCGGCGCGCAGCGCCTCGAGGGAGCGCGCGGCGGGCGCCCACAGCGTGTGGTTCGTGCCCGCGACGGGGCTGAGCGCAGCGGCGGGCACCTTCCCGTTGCCGTACTGCTTGAGCTCGACGGGGACGCCCTTGGCGTCGACGAGGGCCTTGCCCGTCCCGACGCCGGCCGGGGTCCCGCCGACCTGGGCGGCGAGGGTCGCCTCGAAGGAGAGGCCCGTCGCGCCGGTGGTCGACGTCGTGCCGCCGAGACCGCTCGAGGTGCTGACCGCCGCGGGCGGCACCGGGCCGCCGAGCACGCCACCGCCACCCGCGCGCGCCAGACCGAGCATCGCCAGGCGGCCCTCGATCTCGCCGATCCGCTGGCTCACCGCTGCGACGCCGTCCACGCACGCTCCTTCCGGGGGTGCCTTCACATCGGCAGCGCAGGGGGCCGTGTGAGGGGTCCGCGGGGCGCTCCGTGCGCAACGGTGACGCGCGGGGGCAGCGGGTGAAAGCGCTCCGCCGAACGGGTGGTGGCCCGACGAACCCGGACATGGCTCCGAAACCCGCGGTTAGAGTCTCCTCGACAGCGAAAAAGGCAAACCCGTCGCGAGGCGGGGACGCAAAGCCACGGGACCCACGGGGTCAGCCGGGCCACCGAACGAGAGCAGGCCAGCCATGAGCGACCTCGGCAACTCCGCACCCTTCACGTCCCTCGAGGACGCGTCCGGCGACGTGTCGATCCCCCCGCAGGTCCTGGCCCGGTGGGCCGCGATGGCCGGCGAGCGCGCGTGCTTCACGGCGATCCTGCCGACGCAGCTCCTGCACGCCGTCTGACCTCACCCACCGGGGCGGCCCGTCACTGGTAGGTGACGAGCTCCGGCACCGGCTGCACGGCGTAGGTCTCGGGCGGCGTCAGCATCGGCACGTCCTCGTCGATGAAGTTCTTCCAGCCCCACGTGAGGCCCGCGGGCGCGCCCTGCTGCAGCGAGGCCCACGTCCCCGCCTTGGCGCCCTGGCTGCCCTGGCCGTCGACGTGGATCATGGTCGCCAGCTCCGGCCGCGTCTCGACGAGCGGCCGGTCCTGGATCATCGAGTGGCTGAACTGGTGCAGCACGAAGAGCTTCTGCGGCAGGGCCGCCGTACGCGTGAGCTCGGCCAGCCAGGCGCTCACGGCGTTGACCTCGCTCGCGTGCACCGACCCGATCTGGCGCAGGTGCACCTGGTCCGGCGCCAGCCGCCACTCCGGGTCCAGCGCGAGCCCGACGTTGGGGTACCGCAGCAGCTGCTCGTACGCCTGGGCCTGGGTGAGGAAGTCCGTGCGTCCGGGCTGCAGGTCGAGCACGACGTACACGCCCGCGTCCCGCGCCGCCTCGACCCAGGGCACGAACGTCTCGACCGGCAGCTCGTTGGAGTAGTTGCCGTCCTCGCCCGGCCCGGCGGAGGCGATCGTGACGATCATCTCGAACGCGGGCACGACGACGTCGGGCGTGAGGGCCTGGTACTCGGCGGCGAGGCCCTGGGCGCTCGCGATCGCCTGGGGCAGGTCGGACTCGCCGAGCACCCCGAGGGCGGGGAACGTGGGCGTGCCGTAGAGCGCGACGAGACGCCGCCCCGGGAAGAGGGTCTGCCCACCACCGGGCAGCTCGACACCGGTCGCGGCCGTCGCCACCCGCCAGCCCAGGTCGGCGGGCGTGCCGAACGTCGCCCCGAGCGCCACCACGGCC
>CAUQTR010000152.1:0-5398 GCA_963521045.1 uncultured Actinotalea sp. | reverse complement strand
GACGAGGACAGGGCGGGCTGCGCGGCCGGCGCGGGAGCCGGGGCCGCAGGCGGAGCGACGGGCGCGGCAGGCGCACCGGAGCCGACGACGTCCCACGCGTAGTCGAGCGCCGACCAGGTGACGCCGTCGTGGGCGACCACGCGGATCGTGTGGCGGCCGGCCGCCAGGCCGGTGATCTCGATGGTCGTGCCGGGCACGGAGATCGGGCTCGCGTGCTGCTGGCCCGGGGGGAAGTCGAGGAGGTACTCGACCTGGACGGCCGAGTCGCTGGCGATCTCGAACCGGGCCGTCGTCGACGTCGTGCTCGCGTCGGGCTTGGCGGCGAAGGAGATGGCGGGCGCGACCACGGTCACGGTGAGCGTGCCGACGGCGGACACCTCCTCGTCCCCGTAGTGGCCGTCGGTCCGGCCGTAGGCCTGGAACGTCAGGGCGAAGGTGCCGGCCTCCCACGGGGCGAACGAGACGACGTGGGTGTCCCTATCGGCCCGCATGGGCGGGACTTTCGTCCCAGGAGGGACCGAGATCATCCGCGGGCCTCGAAACGATCCGTCCACGCACGGCGAGGCGCCGGACTTCACCCGCTCGGCCGCCCCCGGCGTCCGGCCGGGCCGCTCGCGGCGGCTGCTCGGCGAGTCGATTGACTCAGACAACATGGTTGTCTAGGTTAAGACAACAATGTTGTCTATCGAGGAGCCTGCCATGCCCGCGATCCCCGCCCCCGGTGCCACCATCCCCGGCGTCACGCACCACCTCGTCGACCTGGGCGGGACCCGGCTGCACCACGTCTCCGCGGGGTCGAGCGGGTCCACGATCCTGCTCGTGCACGGGTGGCCGGAGACGTGGTGGGCCTTCCGGCGGCTCATCCCCCTGCTCGCCGCGCACCACCGCGTCGTCGCCGTCGACCTGCGCGGCTTCGGCGACTCCGCCGCCGACGCGGCGGAGCTCGGCGAGGCGGCCTCGGCCGAGGACCTGCACCGGCTGGTCGCGCACCTCGGCGACGGGCCCGTGCACCTGCTCTTCCAGGACATCAGCGGCGGGACGGGCTTCCGGTTCGCCGCGACGCACCCGGACGACGTCCGCAGCGTCACCGCGGTCGAGACCACCCTCGCCGGCTACGGGCTCGAGGCGCTCGCCGACGTCACCGGATTCGGCTCGTGGCACGTCGGCTTCCTCGGCACGCCCGGCATCGCGAGCATGCTGCTGCCGGGCCACGAGCGCGAGCTCCTCGCCGACTGGGCCTACCCCCTGTTCACCGGCAGGCGGGACGCCCTCGCGCCCGCCGACCTCGACGAGCTCGTGCGGACCTACTCCCGCCCGGACGCGTGGCGCGGCACGGAAGCTCTCTACCGGGGGGTCTTCACCGACGCGGGCGCCACCCGTGCGCTCGCCGAGGCGCACCCCCTGCGCGTCCCCGTGCTCGCGGTCGACGCCGCCAGCCACCCGTTCACCGCCGACACGTACCGGCAGGTCAGCGCGGGCGAGTTCACGGCCGTGCACCTCGAGGGCGTCGGCCACCTCGTCGCCCAGGAGGCCCCGGAGGCGCTCGCCGCAGCCGTGCTCGAGCACGTCGGCCGCGTCGACCAGGGCTAGCGCCATGCGCTAGACAGGGGCCCGGACGATGCAGTCGGTCGGGAACCGGCACGAACACGGGAGCAGCGGTGACCGAGCACCAGGTCGGCACGGGGCAGGGAACACGGTCGGGAACGGTCGCACGGGTCGCCCGCTGGTCGCCGCGGCTCGCAGTCGTCCTGGCCCTCTGGGGTACGGCGCACCTCATCGCATGGGGCAACCGCTGGTACGTCACGGAGATGCTCGCCCGCAGCGCCGGGACGGACCAGGCCGGTTGGGAGTTCCGGTACGACCTCCTCCACGCGGCGCACGAGGCTCTGGTCTCCGGGGTCGGCCTCTTGCTGCTCGCTGCGGCGCTCCTCTGGCTCGCTCGGCGCAGCCGGCGCGCCCTCGAGGCGCGCGGCTGACGTCTCCACGTCGCCGCACGACCCTCACAGGACGAGCGTGAAGGGCTCGCCGCGGTTCGGCACCACGACGACGCCGTCCACGACCGGCACCTCGGTGCCGCCGAGGAGCGCGCGCGGGCCGTCCCACCCGTGCAGGACGACGCGGAACGACGTCCGGCGGTGCTCCGGGAAGCCGTCGCCGTCCGCGGTGGCGCGCAGCGTCACGACGTCGCCCGCGCGCTCGAGCTCGAACGTCGTGCGGACGCGGGCGCCGTCGTCGGCGGCGAAGGTCAGGCCGTCGTCCTCCTGGAGGACCGACCGGACGACGCCGTCCCTCGAGGGCACGTACGCGTGCAGCTCGAGCACCTCGGGCGCCGGGTCCGCCGTCGACGCCGGGGCCTGCGGCCACATCGGCACGACGGCGCCGGCGCGCACGTAGAGCGGGATCCGGTCCATGGGCGTGGCCGCGAGCACGAAGCCCGGCCCGCGCAGCAGCTCGCCCGTGTGCCGGTCGAACCACTCGCCCGCCGGCAGGTAGACGTGCCGGTGCGTGGTCCCCGCCGCGACGACCGGCGCCACGAGCAGGTCCCGGCCGAGCAGGTACTGGTCGTCGACGTCCCGCACGGCGGCGTCGTCCTGGTGGTCGAACACGAGCGGCCGCTGCACCGGCGCCCCCGTCTCGGCCGCCGCGACGAACGCGCTGTAGAGGTAGGGCAGCAGCCGGTAGCGCAGGCGCAGCGCCTCGCGGACCCCGTCGAGCACGGCCTCCCCGAACGCCCACACGTACTGGTCGACGTTGCCCGTCGCCGAGTGGTTGCGGCAGAACGGGGTGAGCGCGCCGTACTGCATCCAGCGCAGGAACAGCTCGGCGTCGGAGCTGCCGAAGAACCCGCCGACGTCGGCACCGACGAACGCCTGGCCCGAGATCCCGAAGCCGCCCGCCATGGGGATGCTCAGGCCCAGGTGGTCCCAACGCGACTGGTTGTCACCCATCCAGTTCGCCGCGTACCGCTGGATGCCCGGCGAGCCGGCACGGGACAGCACGAACGTCCGCAGCTCCGGCATGGCGGCGCGCAGCCCGTCGACCGTGCCCATCGCCATGAGCAGCGCGTACTGGTTGTGGTACCGCTCGTGCGGGTGCTCGCCCCGGCCGAACCGCATGCGCCCCGGGTCGATCTGGCCGGTCGCCGGCTCGTTCATGTCGTTCCAGATCCCGGCGAGCCCCGACCGCACGTGCTCGGCGTTGAGGCGCCCCCACCACTCGCGCGTCTCGGGCACCACGAAGTCCGGGAACGCCGTCCGGCCGGGCCAGACCTGCCCCACGTAGAGGTCGCCACCGTCCGTGCGGCACAGCAGGTCCTGCTCGACGGCCTCGTCGAAGACGGCGTAGCCCGGCTCGTGCTTCACCCCGGGGTCGATGATCGTGATCACCCGGAAGCCGTCGTCGCGCAGGCGGGCGAGCATGCCCTGCGTGTCGGGGAAGCGGTCGCGGTCCCACGTGAACACGCGGTAGCCGTCCATGTAGTCGATGTCGAGCCACAGCGCGTCGCACGGCACGTCGACCTCGCGGTGCCGTCGCGCGAGCTGCTCGACCCCAGCCTGGTCGTACGCGTGCCAGCGGGACTGGTGGAAGCCCAGCGCCCACAGCGGGGGCAGCGGCGTCCGGCCCGTCAGCCACGTGTAGGCCTCGAGGATCGCGGGCATGCGCGGCCCGGCGAACACGTACTCGCACCACTGGCCGCCCGCCCCGTGCACCACGTACTCGTCGGGCCCGGTGAAGTCGTAGCCCACCCGGTACCCGTTGTCGAGGAACGATGCCGCCATCGCACCTCCGGGCCAGGTGTGGTGGTAGAAGTACGGGATCGAGACGTAGTACGGGTCGAACTCCGTGCTCGCGCTGTCCGTGCGCGGGTCGGGCTCGTGCAGGGCCGAGGCCACCGCACCGACCGGGTCCGGGTTGAGCACGTCGGTGTTCCACATCGTGAAGTCGCGGCCCCGGCGGTTGTGCCGGCCGGTCTTCTCCCCCAGCCCGTAGATCGCGTCCTCGGGCCGGCACGTGCGCCGCAGCACGAACGCGTCGTTGAGCGTCGCGTACGAGCCGTACGCCCCGTCGCCGTCCCGCGCGGTCTCGACCACCGGGCTGCCGTCCGGCCGGTGGACGTCCACCCGGAAGGGATCGAGCCAGAGCGAGACGACGAGCCCCGCCGTGCGCAGCCGCACGACGTCGTCGGCACGCTCCACCGTGAAGGAGACGTCCGGTTCGAGCGGGTCGACGCACACGGCGAAGGTCGGCGGGTCGTCGAAGGCGCCGCCCCGGCTCATCCACAGGCGGACGACGTCGTCGCGCACGACGTCGACCCGCAGCTGCTCGCCGTGCAGGTGGGCCAGCAGGCCGCGGGGAGCGTCCTCGACCGCGTCGACGTGCGTGAACGCGAGGTAGTGGTCCGTGCTCGGGATCACCGGTGCCTCCCTGTGTCCGGAAGGCACCCAGCCTGCCCGGCGTGACGCCCGTCCGCACGCCCCCGGCCCCAGCACGGCCGGCGCCACGCGCTCACCGCCGGGCGGACACCGCCCGCACCCATCCCGGCACGCGCACCACGAGCGCCCAGTACGCGACCCCGGCGGCCAGGGACCCGACGACGCCGAGCGCCGGGTGCACGGCCGCGAGGTCCGGGTAGACCAGCCAGTGCACGAGGTACACGTACAGCGACGCGCTCGCCAGCACCGCGAGCCCGCGACGCAGCACGAGCGGGACCGGCAGCGTCGGCAGCCACGCGAGGAGCAGGAGCCCGCCGGCGATGACCGCTTCGCGCTGGGGGTCCTCGAAGAAGCCGGGCACCGTCAGCAGCACGACCACGGACAGCGCGAGCCGCTGCACGAGGTTCCGGGCCCGCGCGAAGGCCCAGCCCAGCGCGAACAGCCACAGCACCGGCGCCGGGTGCGGCGCGGGCAGCGCGACGAGGTCGAACCGGGTCAGCAGCCCGGCGGTGAGCAGCGCGAGCGGGAAGCCGAGCGGGAAGCGCCGCTCCGCCCGGTCCGCCCACGGCACGGCGAGCAGCGCGACGACGCCCACGAGCACGTAGACCAGCATCTCGACGAACCAGAAGTGCCACTGCGTGGTCCACGTCTCCGGCCCGACCAGCGCGTTGAGCAGCGCGACGTTGGCGAGCGTGTAGTCGTCCGTCAGGGCGTGGGCGAGGGCGATGAAGGCCACGCTCGGCACGACGACCCGGGCGATGCTGCGCGCCTGGCGCCGCAGCCGCGCGCGCCGGTCTCCGACCAGCTGGAACCGCGCGAAGTTGAAGCCCGCGACCGCGATCAGCACGTGCGCGCTGCCCGGCCACGCGACGAGCTTGGCGTGGGCCGCGACGATGAGGACGATCGCGACGGCGCGCAGCACCACGCTGGTCTCGACGGCCCCGACGCGCCTCCGGGCAGCGCTC
>CAUQTR010000151.1:0-5417 GCA_963521045.1 uncultured Actinotalea sp. | reverse complement strand
GCGGATGGAGATCCGCCGGGACCCCGACGGTGCCGCGCGCCGGCACGAGCGGGCCCGCTCGCACCGGAGGGTCGAGCTGGTCCCCGCGCCCGACGCGATGGCGTGGGTCAGCGCCTACCTCCCGGCCGACGACGCGGTCGCGGTGCACACCTGCCTCACCGCCCTCGCGGGCGCCGCGACACCCGAGGACGCCCGAACGCTCGACGAGCGCCGTGCGGACGCGTTCGTGGACCTCGCGACGCGGTGGCTCGACGCCGGGGTCCACCCGGACGGAGGCCCGCTGGCCGCGCGCCAGGGACGCCGCCCGCACCTGAACGTCACCGCCACCGCATCGACGGTGCTCGGTCTCACCGACGAGCCGGCGGAGCTCGCGGGGTACGGCCCCGTCCCACCAGAGATGGCCCGCCGGATCGCCGCGTGGGCCACCTGGGAGCCGCTGCTCGTGGACCGGCTCACGGGCGAGCCGCTCGCGCGGTCCACGCGACGCTACGCGCCCACGCAGCCGCAGCGCGACGCCGTCGTGCAGCGGGACCGCACCTGCACCTTCCCGGGGTGCCGCGTCCCGGCCGCACGCTGCGACCTGGACCACGTCACGCCCTTCGACGCCGGCGCGAGCGAGCCCTACCAGACCCGTACCGAGAACCTCCAGGCCCTGTGCCGGCACCACCACCGGGCGAAGACCCACGCGGGATGGGGTCCGCGACGCACCCCTGACGGGGACACGTGGTGGCACGCGCCCACCGGTCAGCTGTACCGGCGACCGTCGGAGCACGACCCGCCCGCCGCTCCGCCTCCACGCCGCCCACCGGACGGCGTCACGCTCGACCTCTACCCGCCGCCGTTCTGACGCCGGCTCGCAGGCCGTGGGCGGCCCGTCTCCCGTGCGTGGCTCACACGGGCGTGCCGCTCAGTGGGTCGCGGGCAGGAACGCGAGCTGCACGACCTGGCGACCGTGGTCGCGGGTGACGAGCTGCCCACGCCCGGGGACTCCTGGCACGGGCTTGGCACCGCCGACGAGCGCGCCCTCGTCTGGGCTGCCCGAGAGGACCAGGCCCGGCGCGGCGAGGTCCCGCAGCGCCTGGAGCACGGGCTCGTACATCGCGCGGCTCGCGCCGCCCGAGCGCCGGGTGAGGACGACGTGGAGACCGACGTCGCCCGCCTGGGCCAGGAGCGGGACCAGCGGCGTGAGCGGGTTGCCGGTCGAGGTGGCTACGAGGTCGTAGTCGTCGACGAGGATGAACACCTCGGCTCCCGACCACCACGACCGCGCGCGCAGCTGCTCCGGCGTGACGTCGGGGCCGGGCATGCGCCCGCGGAGGTACTCCGCCAGGCCGGCGATCTCGCTCTGTGCCTGGTCCTGCGTCGTGAGGTACCCGGCCAGGTACTCGTCCGGGATCTCGCCCAGCAGCGACCGGCGGAAGTCGATCGCGAAGATCTGCGCCTGGTTCGGCTGGTAGAGCCGCTGCACCTCCGAGGCGACGCCGCGCAGCAGCGCCGACTTGCCCGACCCGCCGTCACCGAACGCGTACAGGTGCGCCTCGTCGGTCGGGTCGATGCCGACCGGCGCGAGCGCGGCCTCGTCGACGCCCAGGAGGATGTGGCGGTCCCCGGCGCCGCGCCCCGCGGTCGACGCCGCCCGCACCTCGTCGAGGCCGATCCGCTCGGGCAGGAGCCGCAGCTTCGGCGCGGCCGGGCCCTGCCAGGCCGCGTTGACCGTCTCGACCAGGTGGTCGACCCCCGTGCCCAGGCTCGAGGCGTCACCGTCGCCGTCGAGCCGGGGGAGGGCCGTGAGCACGTGGTGCTTGGTCACCGTGATACCCCGGCCGGGCCGGTCCTTCGGCACGTTGACGGCCACCCGCCGGTCGATGTCGGAGTCCATCGGGTCGCCGAGCCGCAGCTCGAGCTTGGTGCCGAAGACGTCCTTGATCTGCGTGCGGAAGTCCATCCAGCGGTTCGCCGTCGCCACGAGGTGCAGGCCGAAGGTCAGGCCGCGGCCGGCGAGCGTCTGGATCTCGGGCTCGAGCTCGTCGAACTCCGCGCGGATCGTGCTCCACCCGTCGACGACGAGGAAGATGTCGCCGTAGCCGTCGTCGGCCCGTCCCTGGGCCCGGCGCTGCCGGTAGGTCTCGATCGAGTCGATCCCGTTCTGGCGGAAGTAGAGCTCGCGCGCGTCGACGATGCCGTCGATCTCGGCGACGATGCGCCGCACGACGTCGGGCTCCGCGCGGCTCGCGACGCCGGCCACGTGGGCGAGGCGGGTCATCGGGCTGAACGTGCCTCCGCCGAAGTCCAGGACGTAGAACTGCACCTCGAGGGGCGTCCGGGTGAGGGCGAGCGCCGTGACCACGGACCGCGCGGCGGTGCTCTTGCCGGTCCGGGGCCCGCCCACGATCGCCATGTGGCCGGCGGCTCCACCCAGGGCGACGGTGAGGTTCTCGCGGCGCTGCTCGAGCGGGCGGTCGACGATGCCGAGCGGGATGACCAGGTCGCCCGCCGCGCGCCAGCCGGCGGACACGAGCCCGAGCTGCGGGTCCGGCGCCAGGTCGGGCATGAGCTGGTCGAAGGTGTGCGGCACGACCAGGGGCTCGAGCCAGACCTTGTGCGCGGGGCGCCCCTTGCCGGCCATGCGCTGGACCGCGATGTCGAACGTCGCCCGCGTCTCCTCCGCCTCCGGGGCCTCGACGACGGGCGCCTCCTCGAGCTGAGGGGTGGCGTCACCGCGCACGGGGGCGGCGGTGAAGAGCTCGATGCGCTCGTTCGCCGAGCGCCCGGCCGGCCCGCCCGCGCGCTTGGTCCGACGCCCGCCCTTCGGCGGGCCGGACACGTAGGAGGCGCGGAACTGGATCATCGTCGTCGTGTCCGGCTTGAGGTACCCCATGCCCGGGACCGCGGGCAGCGTGTACGCGTCCGGGACGCCGAGCACGGTGCGCGACTCGGCCGCGGAGAACGTGCGCAGGCCGATGCGGTAGGACAGGTGCGACTCGAGGCCCCGCAGCCGGCCTTCCTCGAGGCGCTGCGACGACAGGAGCAGGTGCATCTGCAGCGACCGGCCGAGGCGACCGATCGCGACGAAGAGGTCGACGAACTCCGGCTTGGCGGAGAGCAGCTCCGAGAACTCGTCGGCGACGATGAGCAGCGCGGGCAGGGGCTCCAGGTCGGTGCGGCCGTTCGCGCGGGCCTTCTCGTACTCGGTGACGTTGGAGAAGTTCCCGGCGGCGCGGAGCAGCTCCTGGCGCCGTGTCATCTCGCCCTGGAGCGCGTCCTGCATGCGGTCGACGAGCGTGAGCTCCTCGCCGAGGTTCGTGATGATCGCGGAGACGTGCGGCATGTCGGCCATGCCGGCGAACGTCGCGCCGCCCTTGAAGTCGACGAGGACGAAGTTGAGGTCCTCGGACGAGTGGGTGAGCGCGAGCGCGAGCACGAGCGTGCGCAGCACCTCGGACTTGCCGGAGCCCGTGGCGCCGATGATCAGGCCGTGCGGGCCCATGCCCTGGTGGGCGGACTCCTTGATGTCGAGCGCGATGGGCTGGCCCTGCGAGGTGAGACCGATCGGGACGCGCAGCCGGTCACGCTGGAGGCGCGGGCGCCAGTGCACGGCCGGGTCGAAGTCACGGACGTCACCGATGCCGAGCAGGTCGACGAGCTCGGCCGAGACGGCGGGGCCCTCCTCCGCGCGCGGCCCGGACTCGAGGTAGAGCGGGGTCAGCCGACGCGCGGCCGCCTCGGCGTCCGCGACCGACATCTGGTCGGCCGCCGCCGGGAGCGGCATGCGCCCCAGGTGCAGCACCTCGAGCGGGACGCGCTCCCCGCCCGCGCCCGCCCGGCGCGTGCCGAGCGTGAGCCGGAGCGTGCCCGGGTCACCGAGGTCCTCCCAGCGCTCCGGGAGCTCGAGCACGGTGACGCCCATGACGCCGTCGGACGTGAGCACGGCGTTACCGGCGGGCACGTCGCCCCCGTCGACGACGACGAGCACGTGCGGCAGCAGCGGGCTCCCGCTCTGGCCGAAGCGCGGGCGGTCCGGCATGCCCTCGGGCAGCAGGGCCTCGATCTCGCCGAGCGAGCCCCCGATCATGCGCGCCGGCCCGACGGCGTCGCGCGCCCGCGTGCTGTGCGTGTGCGGCAGCCACTTGGCCCAGTCCCAGTCGTCGAGCGCGTCGGGGCCGGCCAGGACGGCGATGCGCAGGTGCTCGGGGGAGTGGAAGGCAGCGAGATGGCTGACCATCGCCCGCGCGAGCCCACGGACGTCGCCCTCCTCGCCCGTGATCTCGATCCGGGCGACGGAGCGGACGTCGACCGCGACGGGCACCTCGTGCTGGACCTGGTGGGTCACCATGAACCGGTGCGCCGCCGATGCCGCGACCGGGTCCAGCTGGGCGAGCGGCGCCGTCTCGGGCGGGTCGAGGGTGAGGCACAGCGGCTGGTCGGCCAGGCCGACGCGCGCCTGCAGGAAGTCCTCGTGGTCCGGCTGGCGCTCCCACACGCGCGACCGCTCCTCGGCGACCACGGCGAGCGCGGTGGGGTCGGGGTTGTCCCAGTGCGCCCGGCGGCGCTGGGCGTGGGCCGCCTGGCGCACCGTGTCGCGCAGCTCGCCGAGGTAGGCCAGGTACTCACGTCGCGCACCCACGACGGTCGCCTGGTGCTGCGAGCGCTGCCGCCAGCCGTTGACACCCACGAAGCCGAGGGAGGCGACGAGGAACATGCCGGCCGCGATCATGCCGCGCGGTCCCGGGCTCGCGAGCGCGACGAACACGATGCTGCCCGCGGAGCCGAGCATCGGGATGAGGGTCGTCAGCATGCCGCTGATGCCGTCGTTGGGCGTGATCTCCGGCGGGGGCAGCACCTGGATGCGACCGCTGGGCACCGACGGCGGGGCGATGCGGGTGCTGCTCGGTCCGCCGACGGGGGCTGCGGTCATCTCGTCGGGCTCTCCCTCATGGGCCGAGTGGGTGGCTGCGCGGGCCTCGGCGCCCGGCGCACACCCTAATATGAGCCCGTCCAGGCGTGCGCGGATCGCTCAGGGGAGACGGTGTGACATCACCCGCCCGGTCCTACGTGGGCCTGCGTCTGGGTGACCGGTCCCTCGACGTGGCGATGCCGCACGGTGCCTCCGTCTACGACGTGCTGCGCGCCGCGGGTGCCGACATGGACGACCCGACGGTGACCGTCGTGGACTCGGCCGGGCGTCAGCTCGACCCCTACTCGACGACGGGTGAGCAGCTCCCCGACGGCTCCGTGCTGCACGTGCTCACGCGTCCCCGCGCAGTGCGCGTCGCGCGCGGGGGCCACGAGGTGAGCGACCCGGCAGCCTCTCGCCCGACGGCGTCGCCGTGGTGGCTCGGCGCGGCGGGTGCCGCCGCGGTCGTCGTGATCGCGACGGCAGTGCTCGGGACGGGCGGTGACGGTGCGCAGGCGGCGGG
>CAUQTR010000150.1:0-5423 GCA_963521045.1 uncultured Actinotalea sp. | reverse complement strand
CGTCGGGGGAGGAGACCTGGACCGTGCGGCGCGCGAGCCGGGCCAGCTCGGTGAGGGGGGACGCGTGCACCAGCCGGCCACGGGCGATGATCACGACGTCGTCGACCGTCTGCTGCACCTCGGACAGCACGTGACTCGAGACCAGGACGGTGCGTCCCTCGCCCGCGAGGTGACGCAGGAAGCGGCGCAGCCACGCGATGCCCTCGGGGTCGAGACCGTTGGCGGGCTCGTCGAGCACGAGCACCCGCGGGTCGCCGAGCAGCGTCGTCGCGAGCGCGAGCCGCTGCCGCATCCCCAGGGAGAAGCCGCCGACGCGTCGGCCGGCGTCGCCGGTGAGTCCGACGACCTCGAGCACCTCGTCGCAGCGCGCGTCCGGCACGCCGACCTGCGGGGCGAGGACCCGCAGGTGGTCGCGGGCGCTGCGACCGGGGTGGAAGCTCGCCGCCTCCAGCGCGGCGCCGACGACACGGGCGGGCCGGGGGATGTCCGCGTACCGGCGGCCGGAGACCGTCGCCGTGCCCGACGTCGGCCGGACGAGCCCGAGCAGCATCCGCAGGGTCGTGGTCTTGCCGGCCCCGTTGGGTCCGAGGAAGCCGGTCACCCGGCCGGGCAGGACCTGGAAGCTGAGGTCGTCGACCGCCTGCACGGTGCCGAACCGCTTGGACAGGTGCTCGACCGAGATGCTGCCGTCCGTTGGTGTCATGGCCCCCACCCTAATGTTTGCCTACGACTAGAACAAGTAGGTATTGCTGCGTCAGCCCGTCGCGAGGCGCTGCGCCGCCGGCCGGCCGGTCGGGAGGCTGACGCGCATGACGCAGCCCGTCACGGAGTCGGCGACGTGCACCGTGCCGCCGTGCAGCTGCACCGCCCACCGGACGATCGCGAGCCCCAGGCCCGTCCCGCCGGTGCTCTCCTGACCCGTCTGCGCGGGCGCGTTCCCCCGGCTGAACCGCTCGAAGACCTGGTTGCGGTCCGAGCGGGGGATGCCGGGCCCCTCGTCGGCCACGTCGATCACCACCTGGCTGCCCGCGCGCCGCCCGGTGACCCGGATCTCGCCCCCGACCGGGGAGTGCCGCACCGCGTTGTGCAGGAGGTTCGCGACGACCTGGTGGAGTCGCTCGCCGTCGGCCGGCACCGTGAGGTCAGGCGGGTTCACCTCCGTGACCAGCCGGAGCTGCTTCGCGGCGGCGAGCGGTTCGGTCGCGGCGACCGCCCCGTGCAGGAAGTCGCCGAGGTGGACCTCCGCGATGTCCAGCCCGACGGCGCCCGCCTCGATCCGGGACAGGTCGAGCAGGTAGGCGACCAGCCGGCCGAGCCGCTCGGTCTGGGCGAGCGCGGCCTGGAGGGACTCCTGGTCCGGTTCGCTCACGCCGTCGACCATGTTCTCGAGCTGGGCGCGCAGCGCCGTCACGGGGGTGCGCAGCTCGTGCGACACGTTGGCGACCATCTCCCGGCGGAGCAGGTCGACCTGCGCGAGGTCGGCCGCCATGGTGTTGAAGGCCTCGGCGAGCTGGCCGACCTCGTCCCGGCTGGTCGCCCGCACCCGCTGGGAGTAGTCGCCGTCGGCCATCGCGCGGGCGGCCGCGGTCATGCCCCGCAGCGGGGACGTCATGCCGCGCGCGAGCACCTGCACGGCGAGGAGGGAGACGAGCACCGCGAGGGGCAGGGTCCGGCTCGGACCGAGCGCGTTGTAGAGCCCGAGCCACGTGATGAAGGCGCTGAGGGTGACGCTCGCGGCGACGAGCACCCCGAGCTTGATCTTGATCGTCGAGAACCGGTCCAGCGGCCGGACGTCCGGCAGCCGTCCGCGCCCGGCGTGCCGTGGCGGGACCATGCTCAGGCCGTGGCGGGCTCGAACGCGTACCCCACGCCGTGCACCGTCCGGATGAGGTCCGGGCCGAGCTTGCGCCGCAGCGCCTTGACGTGCGAGTCGACGGTCCGGGTGCCGGAGGCGTCGACCCAGTCCCAGACCTCGGCGAGCAGCCGCTCGCGGGTGAGCACGGTGCGCGGCGTCTGGGCGAGCGTCACGAGGAGGTCGAACTCCGTCGGGGTGAGGTGCACGACCTCGCCCGAGCGCGACACACGGCGCTGCGCCCGGTCGATGACGACGTCCCCGACCTCGATCGCCGGCTCGACGGGGGCCGACTGCTCCACGAGCTGCGCCGAGCGCTCGACCCGCCGCAGCAGGGCCTTGGTGCGCGCGACCAGCTCCCGCATGGAGAACGGCTTGGTCATGTAGTCGTCGGCGCCCACGCCCAGGCCGACGAGCATGTCGGTCTCGTCGTCGCGCGCCGTCAGCATGATCACCGGGACGGGGCGCTCGCGCTGGATGCGCCGGCATACCTCGAGGCCGTCGAGGCCCGGCAGCATGACGTCGAGCACGACCACGTCGGGGCGCAGGCGGCTCGCGGCCGCGACGCCGGCCGGTCCGTCGCCGGCGACCTCGACCCGCCAGCCCTCGGCGCCCATGCGGTGCGCGATGGCTGTGGCGATGGCCGGTTCGTCCTCGACGACCAGGACGACGACGGGTGGGGCCAGGTCGGGACCGCTCGGTGCCATGGGGCCAGCCTGGCACAGCCCCGTTATGCTGACGGCACGATGACGAGCCCGAGTCCGGGCCGACGCGGCCGGGGCGACCGGGCTCGCGTCGGCGCACCCCACGTCCCGTCCCTGCTCACGTGTGACCCGCCGTGCTGACCGAATGGCTCTTCGTCCTGCTCGGCGTCGGCCTGACGGCCGGCACGGCGGTCTTCGTCGCGGCGGAGTTCGCGCTCGTCACGCTGGACCCGGCGCTGGTCGGCCAGGAGGCCCAGCGCCGCGACGACCGGCGCACGCGCTCGGTGGTGCGCGCGCTCGCCGAGCTCTCGACGCAGCTGTCGGGTGCCCAGGTCGGCATCACCGTGACGACGATCCTGCTCGGCTACACGACCCAGCCCGCCATCGCCGGGCTCCTCGAGGACCTCACGGGGCGCACGTCGCTGAGCGAAGGGCTGGCCACGGGCGTCGCCACGGTCGGCTCGCTGCTGCTGGTGAACGGGTTCTCCATGCTCTTCGGGGAGCTCGTGCCCAAGAACCTCGCCCTGAGCCGCCCCCTGCCCACGGCACGCACCGTCGCCCCGCTGCAGCGCGGCTTCACCACCGCTCTGCGTCCCCTGATCAGCGTGCTCAACGACAGCGCCAACGGACTGCTGCGGCGCGTCGGGGTCGAGCCGCGCGAGGAGCTGTCGGGCGGTCGCTCCGCGCAGGAGCTCGCCTTCCTCGTGCGGCGGTCCGCCGAGGTGGGGACGCTCGACGAGGGCACCGCGACCCTGCTGACGAACTCGATCGAGCTCGACACGCTCACGGCGGTGGACGTCATGACGGACCGCACGCGGATGGAGGTCGTCCGCCGGGACGACACCGCCGCCGACGTCGTGGCCCGCGCGCGCGCCACCGGTCACTCCCGGTTCCCGGTGATCGACTCGTCGCACGACGACATCGTCGGCCTGGTGCACCTGCGCCGGGCCGTGGCGGTGCCGTACGACCGGCGCGCGGACGTGCCTGCCGCCGCGCTGATGGACGTCGCGCCGCGCGTACCCGAGACGGTGCGCCTCGGGCCCCTGCTGGTCGAGCTCCGCGAGCACGGCATGCAGATGGCCGTCGTGGTCGACGAGTACGGGGGCACCGCGGGCGTCGTCACGCTCGAGGACGTCATCGAGGAGCTCGTCGGCGAGGTGGCCGACGAGCACGACCCGCGTCGCGCCGGTGTGCACCGGACGGCCGACGACTCGTGGAGCGTGCCCGGGCTCCTGCGCCCGGACGAGCTCACCGAGTCCACCGGCCTGACCGTGCCGGACGACGGCGCCTACGAGACGCTCGGCGGGCTCGTCATGGAGCGTCTGGGCCGGGTGCCGCACGCCGGCGACGTCGTCCGGGTGCCGGGTGCCGTGCTCCAGGTGGAGCAGATGGACGGGCGGCGCGTGGAGCGTCTGCGCGTGCGGCCGGAGCCGGAGGGTCAGGAGTGAGCACCGGCGCCGCCATCACGCTCGGGGTCCTGCTCCTCGCCGCCAACGCGTTCTTCGTCGGGGCCGAGTTCGCGATCATCTCCGCGCGGCGCAGCGCGATCGAGCCGCTCGCCGCCGCCGGCTCACGGCGCGCGCGCGTCGTCCTGTGGGCGATGGAGCACGTCTCGCTCATGCTCGCCTGCGCCCAGCTCGGCATCACCGTGTGCTCGACGTCGCTCGGTGTCGTCGCGGAGCCCGCGGTCGCCCACCTCATCGAGGGGCCGCTCGCCGCCGTGGGCCTGCCCGAGGGGCTCGTCCACCCCGTCGCCTTCGTGATCGCCCTCGGCCTCGTCGTCTACCTCCACGTGGTGCTCGGCGAGATGGTGCCCAAGAACCTCGCGGTCGCCGGTCCCGACCGGGCCGTCCTGTGGTTCGGGCCGCCGCTGGTCGGGATCGCGCGCGTCGTCCGCCCGCTGATCACGGCCCTCAACTGGGTTGCGAACCACATCCTGCGGCTCTTCGGCGTGGAGCCCAAGGACGAGGTGACCTCCGCGTTCACGGTCGAGGAGGTCCAGTCGATCGTCGAACGCTCGCAGGCCGAGGGCCTCCTCGACGACGCCCAGGGGCTGCTCGCGGGTGCCATCGAGTTCAGCGACCGCACCGCGGGCGACGTCATGGTGCCCGTCGAGTCGCTCGTGTCCGTGCGTCGCGGCTGCTCCGTGGCGGACGTCGAGCGGCTCGTCGCCCGCACCGGGTTCAGCCGGTTCGTCGTGACGGACGACGCCGGCGTGCCGGTGGGCTACCTGCACCTCAAGGACGTGCTCTACGCCGGCCCGGCCGAGCGCGACCAGCCGGTGCCGGACTGGCGCGTGCGAGCCCTGGCGGAGGTGCGACCCGGCGACGAGGTCGAGGCTGCCCTGGCCGCGATGCAGCGGTCCGGGACGCACCTCGCGCGGGTCGTGGAGGCCTCCGCCGAGCAGGCGAGCAAGGACGCTCCGGCGGGCCGGGGCGTGCGGGGCGTCGTCTTCCTCGAGGACATCCTGGAGGAGCTGGTCGGCGAGGTCCGCGACGCGATGCAGCGGGGCCAGATCCACTGAGCCGCGGGGCCGACGGCGCGGCCCTCGCCGGCCCTCGCCAGCCCGGGCGGACGACGGACGGACGGGAGCCGACTGTGGCGCTCGCCACGTGCAGTCGGGACCTCGGGCCGCTTGGAACCTGTTCGGCCAGCCGTTACTGTTTCGACATCATCACGGTCCTCACCGGTCACTCGTGTGCCCGGGCGGACGCGGGCGCGCTCCCACGGCCCGCGCGGACGTGGTGGCCAGCAGGACCAGGACCGATCTCGGAGGTGTCGTGGAGGCAGTGCGGCCACAGCCGTCGCTCCCGTCGACGACCCCGGCGCACCCGACCCCCGCGTCCGCGACCCCGTCGCGCCGCGAC
>CAUQTR010000149.1:0-5434 GCA_963521045.1 uncultured Actinotalea sp. | reverse complement strand
GGCCAGCCGGGCCCGCGCCGCGTCCGTGCGCAGGCCCCAGCCGTACGCGTACAGCGGCGCGTAGGCCGCGTCGCCCACGTTCACCGGCACGCCGTCCGCGGTCGCCGGCCAGGAGATCGGCAGCCGGCCGGTGAACGGCACCTCCCCGAAGAGGACGTCCGCGACGCCGGCCCCCTCGGATCCCGGCAGCCAGGAGGCGACCAGGGCGTCGATCGCGTCGAGCCGGTCGGTCACCAGCTGGGGCCGGCCCGCGACCACGAGCACGACGCAGGGCATCGCGCCGCACACGGTGTCGATCGCGGCCCGGTCGGCGGCCGGGAGGGCGAGGCTGCGCCCGTTGTTCCCCACGTCGCCGACGCCCTCGGCGTACGGGGGCTCGCCCACGACGACGACGCCGACGTCGGCGCCGTCCATCGGCGCGGAGGCGTCGGGGGAGTGGGTCACCGTCGCCCCGGGGGCGACCTCGCGGATGCCCTCGAGGATCGAGGTGCCCGGCGTCGTGTCGCCCGAGCCGCCCTGCCAGGAGATGGTCCAGCCGCCCATCTGGTGGCCCAGGTCGTCGGCGTTCGAGCCCGCGACGTAGACGTCCGCGTCCTCGGCGAGCGGCAGCACGCCGTCGTCCTTGAGCAGCACCTGCGACGCCGCGGCGGCCTCGCGCGCGACCGCGCGGTGCTCGGCCGAGCCGACGTCGGCCGCGTGCGTGCGGTCGGCCAGCGGCTGCTCGAACAGGCCCAGGTGGAACTTCGCGGTGAGGATGCGCCGCACGGCGTCGTCCACGCGCTCCTCGCTCACCACGCCCGACCCGACGTTCTCGGTGAGCGACGCGATGAAGGTCGCGAAGTTGTACGGCGCCATCGCCATGTCCAGGCCGGCGTTGACGCTTCGTGCGACCTTCTCGGTGTACGTGCCGCCCGGGAGCTTGTCGATGCCCTCCCAGTCGCTGATGAGGAAGCCCTCGAAGCCGAGGTCGCCCTTGAGCACGTCGGTGTTGAGCCGGCCGTGCTCGTGCATCCGCAGCGGACCGTCGCCCAGGTCGACCGCGGAGTACGACGGCATGATCGAGCCGACGCCCGCCTCGATGGCGGGGACGTACGGGTCGCCGTGCAGCCGCATCAGCTCGTCGAGCGACCCGGCGTACGTGACGCCCTGGTCGATGGGGTAGCCCGAGCCGGCCTGCGCGGGCTCGTACCGCGTGCCGCCGTCGCCGAGCCAGTGCTTGGCGGTCGCGAGCACGTGGTCCGGCCCCGAGACGTCGGTCGGGTCGCTGCCCTGGAGGCCGACGACGGCATCGTCCGCGAAGACCTCGACCAGCGCGGGGTCCTCGCCGAACGCCTCGTAGCTGCGGCCCCAGCGCTCGTCGCGCGTGACGCACAGGCACGGCGCGAAGGTCCAGGGCACGCCGGTCGCGCGCGTCTCCTGCGCGGTGACCTCGCTGAGCCGCCGCACGAGGTCGGGGTCGCGCGTGGCGCCGAGGCCCGTGTTGTGCGGAACGATCGTCGCGCCGACCACGTTGTTGTGCCCGTGCACGGCGTCGACGCCGTAGATCAGCGGCACCTGCAGCCGCGTCGAGAGCGCCTGCCGCTGGAAGTCGTCCACCATGTCCGCCCAGCCCGCTGCGGTGTTGTCCCGCGGCACCGATCCGCCGCCCGAGAGCAGCGACCCGAGGCCGAGCTCGGCCACCTGGTCGGCGGACCGCAGGCCGAGGCGCTCGGCCTGCGTCATCTGCCCGACCTTCTCGGCGAGGGTCATGCGCCCGAGCAGGTCCTCGACCCGCTGGGCCACCGGCAGCGACGCGTCGAGGTACGGCGCTCCCACGGCGTTGAGCACCACCCTGGCCGACGACGGCTCCGCGCCGTCCGCCTCGAGCATGAGCGTGAAGGACCGCGCGTCGTCGACATCGGTGGTCGCGGTCGTCGCGATCTCGACGACCTGCTGCGTGCCCGACGGCGTGCCGGCGTCGAATGTCAGCGTGCCGCTCGTGGC
This sequence comes from uncultured Actinotalea sp., assembly GCA_963521045.1. Lineage (GTDB taxonomy): Bacteria > Actinomycetota > Actinomycetes > Actinomycetales > Cellulomonadaceae > Actinotalea. Next base: position 3,451 of record CAUQTR010000149.1, on the reverse strand, counting down.
CGTGTAGTGGGTGCCCGCCTGCGCGGTGCCGGCGGCGTCCGCGTACGTGACCGTCACGGCCTCCGCGAGCGGTGCGCCGTCCGTCGTGGTCACGGCCACCGCGACCTCGGCCGTCCCGCCCGGGTCCACGAGGACGACGTCCTCGACCGGCCCGACGTCGATCGTCGGAGCCGGGACCGCCGAGCCGTACAGCTCGACGTCGTCGACGGCGTAGCGCACCGGTTCGGGCGTGCCGGGCACCATGGTCAGGGCGTAGCCCCACGCGGACGTGAGGTCGAGCGTGCCGTTCTGCGTGGCGGCGTCGCCGGGCTGGAAACCGCCGAGCGTGAAGTCGCCGAACGGGATCTCGACGACCCGCCACCGGCTGCCCTCGGGTGACCAGGTGTCCTTGAAGGTCGCGGCCCACAGCTCGGAGTGCTCGCCGTCGGGCCCGCCGTCCTTGAGCTCGACCTTGATGTCGGCGCCCGCCGTCGGCGACGCGGGGCGCGTGTCCTGCGACGCGTACCAGAGGAACCGGATGCCGCGGTAGGAGCTCCAGTCCTGCGGCGCCGCGAGGTTGTGGCTGAACCCGCCCCAGCCGCCGCCGGGGACGAGATACTCGCCGGCCAGCACGTGGTTGCCCGCGGGGGCGCCCTCGCGGTCCTGCTCCTCGACGCCGACGGACACCTGCGCGCCGTCCGAGCCCCACGTGAAGATGCCGACGGTCGAGCCGGGCTCGGCCAGCGGCACGTCGCCCTCGACGTCCAGGATCGTCGTGCGCCGGTCGTAGAGCGCGATGTCGTCGACCTGCCAGTCGCCGGCGCCGAGATCCGTGAGCGTCACCGCGAAGCCCGTCGACGCCGACGGGTCGAAGCGCGCGTCCGACGCCGGGTCGCCCTTGAGCCGCAGCTGGGCGAACGCGACGTTCACGCGGCGCCAGCCGGCGACGTCGTCGACCACCGAGCGCTCGAACAGCTGGCCGCCGCTCTTGACCTCGTAGCGCAGCAGGCCGCCCGCGCCCGTGCCGCGGAACCAGAACGTGAAGCCGTCATGGTCGGACCAGTCCGCCGGCGTCGTGAGGTCGTGCGAGAAGCCGAACCAGTCGCCGTCCGTCGTGGGCCCGGCGACGGATGCCTGGAGCACCTGCGTGCCGGGGGCGCCGTCGCGGTCGGCCGGCACGGTGCTGAGCGCGGGGGTGACCTCGGCGCGCGCACCCCACGGGAAGTACCCGGCCGGGAGGCCGGCCTCGAAGTCCTCGAGCACGTGGACGGCGCCGACGTCGGGCAGCTCGCCGTGCGGGGTGAGGGTGACGGTCGTCGTGGTGCGCCCGCCCAGGACCGCGTCGCCGGTGGGGTCGCCGAGCGTCAGCTCCACCGTGCTCACCGGTGCGAGCGGGCCGCGGTCGACGCTCTCGAGCGCGACCTCGGCGGTCGTCGCGCCGGCCGGGATCGTCACGACCTCGTCGAGCGCGGTGTAGTCCGTGCCGGGGACGGCAGTGCCGCCGGTCGAGGTCACGCGCACTGTGACGTCCGCGGCGGCCGGCGCGTTGAGCACGACCGGCACGGTCGCGGTGGTGCCGGCAGGGACGGTGGTGGAGGCGCGCCCGAACGCGACGGCCACGTCGTCGGGCACGCCCAGCACCTCGAACGAGAACAGCGAGTACCCGTACCAGTGCGGTCGCGCGGGGTCCCAGTCGAAGGCGACGCGCTCGAGCATCAGGAGCCGGACGTACCGGCCCTCGGCGGGAGCCGCGAACGTCAGGGCGTCGGTGCCGCCGTCGCTCGCCGGCTCCGTCGCGACGGTGGTCCAGCTCGACTCGTCCTCGGGTGCGGCGGCCGCGACCTGCACCTCGTACGACGCCGCGTACGCCGCCTCCCACGCGAGCGTCACGCCCTCCAGGGTCGCCGAGGTGCCGAGGTCGACCTGGAGCCAGGCGGTGAACTCGACGTCCTCGTCGGGGCCGTTGCCGCTGGCCCAGCGCGTGCCCGGGTCGCCGTCGACCGCGTTCGACGCCGGGAAGGTGCCGTCGACGTCGTCCTGCGCCGCCGACGCGGTCGCGACGCCCGTGAGGGCGAGGTCGGTGGCCGCCAGGGCGGGCCCGGCCGTCGCGACGACGGCGGCGGGGAGCACGAGCCCGAGGAGGCCGAGCAGGCTCGCCGCCCGGCTCGGACGCCGTCGTGGCGGCGGGTTCCCCGTGCGATCCGAGGACGACAGGGACGGACGCGGGCTCCGGGGCACCGTTCACTCCTTCGTGACGACGACCCGTCCCACACAAGCACGGTCACTTACCGGTCTGTAAGTGCCCGGAGATCACGAAACGATAACGGCGGTTCGTCCGGTTTCCCCGCCGTGCTCACGCACGGGCGCTGGGCCGTTCGGGGGACGTCGGCGTGCGCGGGCTGGGGCTCGGCGTCACCGCTGTCGATGAGCGGGTGTGAGCACCGAGGTGACCCCGTGAAGCGTGACCGCGACGACCTGTCCGCGGCCCTCGTCCGGCTCGTCGCGGCGGGGGACGGCGCAGGCGTCCTCGCGCTCGCCGCCACGGTGCCGGAGCCGGAGCGCGGCGCGCTGCACGACCGGTTCCACACCGGGTGCATGGCCGAGTTCCGCGACCGCTTCCCCGTCCGTGACCCGGGCATCAACGGCGCGAAGGGTCTGGCGTCGCTCTGCCTGGAGGCGCCCCGGGACACCTGGCGCTCGCGCGACGCCGCGCTGCGGCACCCGGCCGGCGTGGACCTCGCGGTCCGTGCGATCGCGGAGCGGCCCCCGGCATGGCGCACCCGCCTCGCGCGGGAGCTGCTGCGCGAGGAGCTCCGCACGGGCGACGCCTGGCTGCTGCTCAGCACGCTCGTCGAGGCCGGCCTCGTCGCGGCACCGGAGACGACCGAGCACCTCGCCTGGCTCTGGGACGCCCACACGCCGCCCACGCTCGCGCAGGCCGCGGCGCGCCGACCCCTCGTCCGGGAGGAGGCGTGGGCGTCGCTGCGGGAGGACGGCACGGGGCGCAGGCTCGGCTCCGTGCACCACGCCGTGGACCCGGCCGACTGGTGGCGCGGCGTCGTCGAAGGGCTGGGCGCGGACGAGCCGGCGGGCCGGGCGCGGCTGATCGACGAGTGCCTGCTGCGGCTGGGCCTCGTGCGCACCGTCCCGGAGGCCAAGGGCTTCGCCGGCGTCCTCGACCACCTCCAGGTCACCGACGACGAGGTGGCCGCGCGGGAGGGCACCTACGTCGCGCTGCTCGCGGCGAGCTGCCGCGCGGGCGTGGGCGTCGCGCAGGCGGGTGTGCGCAGGCTGGTCCGGGCCGGGCGGGCGGACCCCGGGCTCGTCATCGAGGCATCCCCCGACGTGCTGGTCCGCAGCGAGAAGGGCCTGGTCCGCGCGCAGCTCGCCCTCCTGGCCGACGCCGTCGCGCACGGCGGCGCCCACGCGGTCGACGTCGCGCTCGTGCTCGCCGAGGCGATCGACCTCGCGC
>CAUQTR010000148.1:0-5447 GCA_963521045.1 uncultured Actinotalea sp. | reverse complement strand
CTCCTGCACCGTGCGCCGCGCGAGTCCCGCGACGGTGAGCACGGGGCCGGATCGCCGGGCCTGGTCACCGGCTGAGGCGTGCTGCCGCCGCGGCTCAGGGCATGACGTCGGCGGCCACGCGCTGGGCCGCGTCCTGACGCTCCTGCGCCGTCCCGCCGAGCTCGGCGGCCGCGTTGCTCGCCATGAGCACGGCCATGATCGCCAGCCGGACCCGCAGCTCGTCCTCGACCGACGCGTCGGGAGGCGTCGCCGCGCGCCACAGCTCGTGCTTGTACCGCCGCACGACGTCGATGGTGCCGGGGAGCGCGGAGAAGGCGACCTCGTTCTGCTGCACGCACCGCATGAGGTTGCCCAGCCCGCCGCTCGTCGCGACGCCCAGGCGCCGGATGAGCTCGAGGCGGCGCTCGTGGGTGGAGGGCGCGGCGCCGGCCCAGGTGATGAGCTCGTCGAGCGCAGCCGCCATCTCGGCCACGAGGCTCTCGACGATCTCCTCCTTGCTGCGGAAGTGGTAGTACACCGCGGCCTTGGTGACGCCGAGGTCCTCGGCGATCTCCCGGAGCGAGGTCTTGTCGTACCCCTGGTCGGTGAAGCGGCGCAGGGCGGTGCGCTGGATCTCGCCGCGGGTGTCCGTGCGGCGGCGGGTCTGCGTGGCCATGGCGGCCATTGTCTCGTCCTCCTCGTCGTGGGCGGCACCGTGCGGGGTCGCCTGATGGATCTGACTTGACGACAGGTAAGTAGCGCGCCTACGGTCCCAGCATAACTTACCGGTCGGCTAGCAAGCCGGTCCGGTGGTCCCGGACACCGCCGTCCTCGCCGAGATGACGACTTCCTCCTGCGCGTCGCGAGGACACGCCGCGCGAGTCGTCATCTCGGCATCCAGTCCAGATCTCTCGGAAGGCTCCGTCATGGACCTCGTGTCTGCACCACCCGCCCCGGTGCCCGCCGTGGCCGACCCCCGCCGGTGGTGGGGGCTCGGCGTCATCGGCCTCGCCCAGCTCATGGTCGTCCTCGACATGACCATCGTGAACATCGCGCTGCCGTCGGCGCAGACCGACCTCGGCATCTCCGACGGCGACCGTCAGTGGGTGGTGACGGCCTACACGCTCGCCTTCGGCGGGCTGCTCCTGCTCGGCGGGCGCATCGGCGACCTCATCGGGCGCAAGCGCACCCTGATGATCGGTCTCGTCGGCTTCGCGGCCGCGTCGGCGCTGGGCGGGGCCGCGACCAGCACCGCGATGCTGCTCGGCGCGCGTGGGCTCCAGGGCGTCTTCGCCGCCCTTCTCGCCCCGGCGGCGCTCTCCCTGCTCACCGTGACCTTCACCGAGCCGCGCGAGCGCGCCCGCGCCTTCGGCATCTACGGGGCGATCGCGGGTGGCGGCAGCGCCCTCGGGCTCATCGTCGGGGGCCTCCTCACCGAGTACCTCGACTGGCGCTGGACCCTGCTGGTCAACGCTCCCATCGCGATCGTCGCCGTCGTCGGCGCGGCCTACCTGCTGCACGACCGCCGGGAGCGCACCGGCGCCCGGCTCGACGTCGCGGGCGCGCTGCTTGCGAGCCTGGGCCTGCTGTCCGTCGTCTACGGCCTGGGCGAGGCCGAGCAGAGCGGCTGGACGTCGGGCGCGGTGCTGGCGTTCCTCGGCCTCGGTGCCGCCCTGCTGGTGGCGTTCGTCGTCGTCGAGCAGCGCGTGGCCCAGCCGCTGCTCCCGCTGCGCATCCCGCGCGACCGCAACCGGGGCGGGGCACTGCTCACGATCGGCCTGTCCACCGTGGGCATGTTCGGGGTGTTCCTCTTCATGACGTACTACCTGCAGGTCATCCAGGGTTACTCGCCCGTCCGCACGGGCCTCGCGTTCCTGCCGATGACGGCCGGCATGATGACCGGCGCCGTCGGCATCGCGAGCCGCCTGCTCCCGCGGGTCGGGCCGCGGGCCCTCATGGTGCCCGGCCTGCTGATCGCCGCGAGCGCGCTCGCCTACCTCACCCAGATCGAGGTCGGGTCCTCGTACGCCACGAACGTGCTGCCGTCGCTCGCGTTCCTCGGGTTCGGCATGGGCATGACCTTCATGCCCGCGATGGCCACGGCCACGTCCGGGGTGCAGGGCCGGGACGCCGGCGTCGCGTCGGCGAGCGTCAACACGTCCCAGCAGGTGGGCGGGTCGATCGGGATCGCGCTGCTCAACACCATCGCGACGTCGGCGACGTCGAGCTGGCAGGCCGAGAACGGGTCCGGCACGGACCTCGCGGTCGCGACGGGCGCCGTGCACGGCTTCACGACGGCGATCTGGTACTCGGTCGCGTTCCTGGTCGCGTCCGCGATCGTCGCGGCGGTGATGATCACGGCACGTCCGACCCACGGTCGCGGCAGCGTCCCGGCCGCCGCGGCGGCAGAGCCCGTCCCGGTCCTCGGCTGAGGTCTCCGGTTCTGGAACGGAGGCGACGCCCGTGCGTCGTCTCCGGTCCAGAACGGGGCCGCCCGTTCTGGCACCGGTTCCGCGCCTGAGTTCGCCGACCGGTTCCAGAACGGCGCGGGCCGCGCGCGGCTGGCCGGGTCCGTCAGACGTCGCGCAGGCGCAGCAGCACGTGGCTCTCGACGGTCACGACCAGCGTCACGGTGGCGAGGAGGCCGAGGCCCGCCCAGGGTGCGAGCGCGCCGTCGGCCGCGAGCTGGTAGACACCCTGGCCCGCCGTGATCGGCCAGTACGGGCCGAACGCCTGGCCGAGCGGGCCCGGCAGGCCCGGGCCCAGCGCGGGCACCAGGAGGAGGGCGCCGACCAGCACGGCGAGGCTGGACGTCGTCGAGCGCGTGAAGGTCCCGACCGCCACGCCGAGCAGGGCGACGAGCGTGAGGTAGAGCGTGGCCCCGACGAGCGCTCCCGCGACGCCGGGGTCGGTGACCGAGGCCGTCGGCACGTCGGCCCCGCCCAGCAGGGCCTGCACGACGACGAAGCTGAGCAGCGTGGTGACGAGAGAGGTCGCGAGCGCGAGGAGCCCCACCACCACCGCCTTGGCGGCGAGCAGCCGGGAGCGTGACGGGACCGTCGCGAGGCTCGTGCCGATCATGCCCGTGTCGTACTCGGGCGTGATGCTCATCGCGCCGAGCATGCCGATGACGAGCTGGGCGAACAGGAAGCCCTTGAGGCTCTCCGCGGTCGGGTCCCACGGGACCGGCAGCTCGCCCTCAGAGACGCTCGTGGCGCCCAGGACACCGAGCGCGACGGCGGACAGCACGGTGCTCAGCACGGTGAGCCACGTGCTGCGCACGCTGCGCAGCTTGGTCCACTCGGACCGGATGGCGTTCATGCGGCGCTCCTCTCGTCGGGGCCCGCGTGCGTGAGGCGCAGGAAGATGTCCTCGAGCGACTCGCGGACCGCGCGCAGCTCCGTCAGGGCGATGCCCTCGGCCGCCGCGACCGCGCCGACCGCGGCCCCGTCGGTGTCCGTGACCAGCAGTGCCGCGTCGGGGGTGTCGGTCCACGGGATCCCGGCGCGGTCGAGCGCACGGGCGAGCTGCGCCGACGACGACGCCCGGGCGAGCACCGTCCGGCTGGTGTGCGTCCGCACGAACTCGGCGAGCGGCGCCTCCGCGATGAGCCGGCCGTGGCCGATGACGACCAGGTCGTCGGCGGTGAGCTCCATCTCGGACATGAGGTGGCTCGAGAACAGCACCGTTCTGCCCTGGGCGGCGAGGTCGCGCATGAGCGTGCGCATCCACCGGATGCCCTCCGGGTCCAGCCCGTTGAGCGGCTCGTCGAGCACCAGCACGGCGGGGTCACCGAGGAGAGCGGTGCCGATCCCCAGGCGCTGGTGCATGCCGAGCGAGAACCCGCCGACCTGCCGACCGGCCGCGTCCGCGAGCCCGACGAGCCCGAGCACCTCCTCGACCCGGTCGCGGCCCAGGCCCGCGGCCTGCGCGTAGGCGAGCAGGTGGTGGAACGCGCTGCGGTGCGGGTGCACCGCGCGCGCATCGAGCAGGGCGCCGACCGTGCGGGCGGCGTCGGGCAGGTCCCCGATGTGCCGGCCACCGATCGTGATGGTGCCCTGGGTGGGACGGGCGAGGCCCAGGAGCATGCGGATGGTCGTGCTCTTCCCCGCGCCGTTCGGACCGAGGAAGCCCGTGACCACGCCCGGGCGGGCGGCGAAGGACAGGTCGTCGACGGCGACCTGGGCCCCGTACCGCTTGGTGAGTCCCTGCGCGTGGATGCCGACGCCAGGGATGGCGCCGGAGGCGGCGTCGAACAGTCTCACGGGATCTCCTATCGGTAAACTACACCGTGCAGTGTAGTAATCCTGACGGTACGCTCCCCGGCATGGAGATCGCAACGCCCGTGGTCGTGGCCCGGGGACGCCGGCGATCGGAGGGCAAGCGGGTGGCGATGCTCGCGGCCGCAGAGGCGCTCTTCGTGGCCGACGGCTACGAGCACGTGAGCGTCGACGCGATCGCCGCGCGTGCGCAGGTCTCCAAGCGCACGATCTACGACCACTTCGGCGACAAGAAGACCCTCTTCGTGCAGGTGCTCGAACGTGTCAACGGTGCGCTCGTCGCGGCGCTGCGGGCGGCCGTCCACGAGGAGCTCACGGACGAGCGCGACCTCCGGGAGGCGCTGTTCGCCTTCGCCATGCGCGTGGTGACGCAGACGTTCCCGTCGTCGGACTACGCGACGTTCCGGCGCCTGGAGGCCCAGGGCCCGTCGGCGCCGCGGCTGACCGGGGCGGATCGCGAGCACCCCGAGCGCCTGCTCGAGGAGCGGTTCGCGGACCTCGTCGCCGCCGGCCGGATCCGGGCCGCAGACCCGCGCGTCGCGGCCCGCCACTTCACCGCCCTCACGATCCGGCTCGCGCTCGAGGCGCTCCGCGAGAGCGCGGGGGGGCGGCTCGACGCGTCCGAGCTCCGCACGATCGTCGACGACGGCGTCGACGTGTTCCTGCGCGCCTACACGTGAGGCGCCTCGGTCAGAGCGTCAGGCGCGTGGTCGCCGTCGTGCCGTCGGCGTGGGTGACCTCGACGTCGACACCCTCACGCGAGGCGTCCCAGAGCTCGTCGCCGGGCAGCCACAGGGCGAACCGCCCCTGGCTGACCGTGGCCGCGACGTCGCCGTGCACCGCGCTCCGGTAGACGACGCCCGTGACGTCCGCGCCCGCGTGGCCCGCGACGAGCGAGATGTCGCCGGCGTCGACCGTGCCGACCCCCAGGTCGGTCGCGAGCACCTCCCGCGGACCGGGTGGCGTGTACGCGCTGGGCACGCCGACCGAGCCGAGCATGGCGGCCGCGAACGGGTCCGCGGAGTCGTCCGTGATGCACAGCCCGGAGAACCCGTCCGCCCCGGCGAGCAGCACGGTGGTCCACACGCCGCGCCGCTCCGAGACCGCCGGCGCGGCCGCCGTGAGGGCGTCGGCCTGGTCGCTGCCGACGCCGGAGGCGAGGTTCTCCCGGCACGCGACGGCGGCGTC
>CAUQTR010000147.1:0-5459 GCA_963521045.1 uncultured Actinotalea sp. | reverse complement strand
GGCCTGTACGCCCTCGCCCTGGTGGCGACCGCCGTCTTCTACATGGCGCCGACCCAGCTGCCCTTCCTGCTCGACGGCTGGGAGGTGGGCCCGGCCCTGGTCGGCGTGGCCGTCGCGGCGACCACGGTCAGCAGCCTCGTGGGCGCCCTCGCGTTCCCCGTGCTGCGGCGACGCACGACGACGACGGCCGTCACGGCCGTGGGGATCGGCGCGCTCGGCGCGGGCTGGCTCGTGGTCGGCATCTCCACCGCCGTCCCGGGCGTGATCGCGGGGCTGCTCCTCGGTGGGATCGGTGCGGGTCTCGTGGTGCCGAACCTCAACGTCCGGCTCGGCGAGCTCGCCCCGGCCGCGGTCCGCGGCAGCGCGCTCGCCGGGCTGGTCACCGGGATCTTCCTCGGCCAGTTCCTGTCGCCGCTCGCCGCCGGGCCCGTCATCGCGGCCGCCGGCATCGCCGGGGCGTTCACGTGGACCGGCCTGGCAACCGTCGCGGCCGCACTCCTCATCGCGGCCGTCGCGCTCCGCGGGGCGCGACGCCACCGCTTCTGATCCGCAGTTCGCAGTTCACCACCAGTCCGCAGCACCACCACTGAGAGGAAAGACCATGATCGTCCACGGCAACCGCTTCACCATCCGCCCCGGCACCACGCCCGAGCAGCTCGAGGAGGCCATGGAGAGCCTGCGCAACCAGGGCCGCGTCATCCCGTCCGTGCGCTCCTTCGTCGTCGGCCGCGACTTCGGCGGCGAGTACGAGTGGGGGGCGACCTTCGTCCTCGACGACCTCGACGGCTACTGGGAGTACCTCATGCACCCGGCGCACGCCGTCACCGACCGGGTCGGCCTGCCGCTCGTCGACCGCTTCGCGTCGTTCGACATCACGGACGACGACGACCCGGCCATGGCCGACAAGATCGCCGCCCTGCACCAGCGCCGCTACGACGGCGACCCCGAGCTCACGGGCCTCGTCGCGAACCTCGGCGAGTACACCGGCAGCGCGGCTCCCGGCCCGCACGGGAAGGCGTGACCATGGGCGTCACCGCTGAGCGTCTCGTGTCCGCCTGGGTCGCCATCTGGAACGGTGACCTGTCCCTGACGCCGACCACCGTGCGTGAGGACTTCCGCTCGCACGCGGCGCCGCTGCTCGGGGGCTCGCCGGCCGACGCCGTCGGCGGGGACCTCCTCGACGTGTGGGTCACCGGCATCCGCACCGCGATCCCGGACCTCGAGTTCACCGTCGAGGTCGGCCCGGTCGTCGCCGAGCCGTACGTGACCCCGCGGTGGCAGGCGCGCGGCACCTACGCCGGTGGCATCCCCGGGACGTCGCCCGACGCCGTCGGCCGTGAGTTGACGTTCTCGGGGACGGACACGCTGCGGCTCGAGGACGGCCGGATCGCCGAGTACTGGGCGAACGCCGACAGCCTGTGGGGCGCCCTGCCGCGGGGGCGGGTCACGGGCCCGCCGGCGCTCGGAGCCCGCCCCGGAGGGCGGGCCGTCGCAGCAGGGCGGCGGCCGGCCCTTCGGTGTCCCAGGGCCGCGGCGGGCGCCGGCGGGGCGACAACGAGCTGCGCGGGCGTGGGATCGCGGGACGCAGGCGGTACAGCGGTGCGTCAGAGGGCTCGATCGCCCGCGGAGCGGAGCTGCCGGACGAGCGCGCGCACACTCAGCGCCGCGGCCGCGAGAGCGCCCACGACGGCCACCGTGGCGAACCATGACGGCGGCTGCACGACGGTCGCGGCCTCGGTGTGCCAGGTGCAGGTGAGGCCGAGTGGGAGCACCGACCGCTCGACGCCGACACCTGCGCCCTCCGCGACGCCGTCGGGCACCCCGCGGGCCAGGCACACGTCCGCCGCGCCGCCACCGAGGGGAGCGCTCAGTGCGAGCAGTCCCGTGAGGGCCGCGACGCCGAGCCAGGCGACCAGCCAGCCGAGCGCCCCGGCAGCGTGCACCCCGTCACTCACCGAGCTCGCGAGGGCCGGGCGATCCATGCGGTCACCCTAGGTCCGACGTCCACGGACGTGGCCCGATCGCGGTCACGACGCTCCGGGCGAGGCGCTCCGGTCTCGACGCGGTCGTCCTGCAAGCCAGATCGCGGCGCGGGCGACCGTCCGTGCCATCTCCAGGAAGTGCTCGCCGTCGGCGGCCGCGCACCTGTCGACAGGTCGACCTCGCGGCTGAACGCAGCGACCGATAGCGGCTGCCACTGCCACTGCCACTGCCACTCCGACGTGGCGAGGCCGTGAGCCCGGCCGGTGGCACGATCGGTGCGTGGCGGTGATCGTGCGGCGGGGTGCGCGGGCGGCCTGGGCGATCGGTGGCCTCGTCGTGCTCGCCGGCGTCGTCGCGGCCGGCGTGGTCGGCGACCGCGGCCGAACCGCGCAGGCCGAGGCTGACGCCGCCGAGCCGACCGCGTGGCAGGAGCTCCGGGCGCTCGAGGGCGTCCTGCCCGGGACTGCGCGTGCCGTCGGTCTCGACGGTGAGGTCGACTCGGACCCCTACGGCCCCATCGACTGCGTCCGGAACGACGGCCGTCGTGGGTTCGCGTACTCGCTGGCCAAGGTCCAGGCACCTCCGGTCGACGACGTACCGGCCCTGCTCTCCCGGGTCGAGGCGCATTGGGACGACGCCGGTCACGACGCCCGGCAGGGTGAGTTCGCCGGAGTTCCTGCCGTCACGGCGACGACCGCGCTCGGCTCACAGCTGCGGGTGATCGCCGGGCCGGTCGGCACCGGGTTCGCGGGCGAGACGGGCTGCTTCCTCGTCGACGGCGAGCCGGGCTGAACCAGGCAGCTCGCCTGGGACCGGCCGCCGCCGCGCCCGCCGGACGAGCCTCAGTGGGGCGGGCGCAGGTCGCTGAGCGCGGTGCTCCCGGTGCAGCCGAGCTCGCCCGGCTGCAGGTAGACCGGCGGCGGATACACGTCGCGGACCTCTCCGCCGATGCGGGCGACGAGGACGCAGTCGTCGGCGTCACCCATCGCGACCCCGACGTCCGCGTCGTCGACGAACACGGTCGCCTGCGCCACGGGCCTGCCGTCGTGCGCCGCGGGCAGGGCCTCGTTGATCCGGGCCGCGACGTCGTCGGCGTCTGGCGCGTCACCGGCCGGGAGCGTGACGAGCACCTCATGGGCGGCGTCGCGGGCTTCGGGCGCCGCGACCGGGTCGCCCGACGGCGGTGGTGTGACCGGCGGGGTGTCGTCCGGCGGCAGCGTGACGGGCGCGGCGTCGGCCGGGCAGTCGACGAGGGCCGCACCGTCGGGGGTGCCGGGCTCACCGACCTTGCCGTGCTCGTCGAACGCGACCCGGAAGCAGTAGGGGCCGGGGTCCCACTGGTCCGGCCACAGGCCGAACCAGTCGAAGAACTTCTCCCCGACCATCGGGTCGTCCACCGTCACCAGGAACGTCAGGTGGCCCAGGGTTCCGCCGAGGAAGGGCCGCTGGTGGTACACGTCGATGACCGTGGCGCCGGAGCCGACCGCGGCGCGCGCGACGTCGTCCATGTCGTGGGTGTACTCCGCCATGGCCGCCTGGCTCGCCATGCCCACGACGACGTCGCGCGCGGTCCGCTCCTCCGGCGTGTGCACCCCGGGCGACCACGTTCGGACAAGCAGGACCGCTGCGAGCACCAGAGCGGCGCCGGTGAGGAGAGCCAGGCGGGCCCGCGCCGGGCCCGGGCGGCGCGCACCGGGCGTCGTCGCCTCGCTGGAGAGCGTGAGCGATGGCATCGCCACGATTCTGACCGACGGCGCATCGGCACGGGGGTGAACGTCGCCGGCGAACTTGCCCAGAAGGCACGCGAGCGGTGGGCGTGGCAACGATCGGGCGCGATTCCCGCCCGACATCGCCACAGATGTGCCCCATGCGGCCGACCACGCTCAACTACCGTCAGATCGGTGGCGACTTACCGCCTTCGCCCTGACGGGAGGTCTGGCGTGGACGCGTGCGCACGACGACGTGTGACGGTTGCTCTGGCGCTGCTGACAGCGCTGTGTGCAACAGGGTGCGCTGGAGGAGGAGACGTCGCCGTCAGCAACACCGGCGACGCGAGCGTGACCGTTCGACTGGGCGACCAGGACGTCGGTGAGGTCACCGCAGACGGCGGTGTGGTGCTGCTCGACGTCACCGACTGCTACGAGGGGCCGATCGTCGTGACCTATGCGGAGGGGCGAACCGTCGCACTCGACGGTCCGATCTGCCCCGGACAACGCCTCGTCGTCGGCAGCACGACGGTCCGCCTCCTCGAGGCGACCGAGCGAGACTGATCGGCGGGAGCGCGGGGACGAGGCCTCGGTCCGACCTCCCGACCACGTCGTTCGGGCCGACGCCGCCGTCAGCGGGCCGCGTCCTCCCGGGCGTGCGTCGCGGCCAGCGTCCCCAGCAGCGTGAGCGCCTCGGCGCTCGCGGACCCCGGGTCGGCGTGGTGGACGATCAGCTCCTGGCCCGGCGCCGACCGGACGTCGAACGCGTGCACGTGCAGCGTCATCGGCCCGACGACGGGGTGGTGGAACCGCTTGGTCTCGAGCCGCTTGCCGCGCGCGTCGTGCCGCTCCCACAGCCGCACGAACTCCGGGCTGGCCTCCGTGAGCATCGCGAGCACCTCGCGCACCCGCGCGTCGTGCGGAGCGTGGCCATGCAGCAGCCGGAACCCGGCGACGGCCTGCGTCGCGACGACGTCCCAGTCGGGGTAGAACGCGCGGGCGTCCGGGTCGAGGAACACCTTCGCCATGACGTTGCGGCCGTGCCGGTAGCCGTCGAACAGCGCCTCGCCGAGCTGGTTGGTGGCGAGCACGTCGTACGCCCGGCCGATGACGAGCGCCGGGTTGTCCGGCCACATGTCCATGAGGCGCAGCAGCTGCGGGTCCACGCGCTCGGGCGCGGCGGCGCTGCGCGGTCCGGGGACCAGCCCGGCGACCTGGAACAGGTGCAGGCGGGCGTCGTCGTCCAGGCGCAGCGCCTGGCTCAGGGCGTCGAGCACCTGCGCGGACGGGCTGCGCTCGCGGCCCTGCTCGAGGCGCACGTAGTAGTCGGCGCTCACGCCGGCGAGCATCGCGACCTCCTCGCGGCGCAGGCCAGGCACGCGCCGCACGCCCAGGGTCACGACGCCGGCGTCGTCCGGGCTGACCTGGGCGCGGCGGGCGCGCATGTACTCGCCGAGGGGCGTTGCCGTCATCTCTGCATGCTACGAGCGGGTCCCACGCGCGGCCCGGCCCGAGCCTGGGTGCGCTGCTCCCAGGGGCGGCGCGGCCTTCCTCGGCCCGGCGGCCCGGGGGAGCGTGGGTGGCATGACACACGACACGAACCACGGGACGACGACGGCTGGCACGCGGGAGCGCGCGGAGCGCTCGGTGGTCCTGGTGACCGGCGCGAGCAGCGGCATCGGCGAGGGCATCGCGCGCCGGCTCGCCGCGCAGGGGCACCACGTGGTGCTCGCGGCCCGGCGCACCGACCGGCTCGACGCGGTGGTCGCC
>CAUQTR010000146.1:0-5459 GCA_963521045.1 uncultured Actinotalea sp. | reverse complement strand
ACCCACGACCGCGGACGGTGCGGCGGCGGCGACGAGGTCGGCGACGGCGCCCGCGAAGGCCTCCGCGGGAGCATCGCCCGGGTCGCCGAGCCACAGGAGGCGGTCGACGGCGTGCGCCAGCACGTCGGCGGTCTCCCGCGTGCCGACGACGACACCGACCACGTCGGTGCTCGACGTACGGGCGGCGGCGACGAGGCCCGCGGCAGCCGGGCCGTCGGCGACGAGGACCCAGGTCTGCGATGCGTCGTTCATGGTGGTGATCTCCTCGGTCTACAGGGCGGCGGCGGCGCGCAGGGCGCCGACGAGCTGGGAGGCGGCGGTGGCGGCGTCGCCGTCGAACAGGACGGCCTGCCGCTCTCCGCCGGCCGGGCGGGCGGTGGCGAGCGTGACGACCTCCGAGCCGGCCGCGGGGACAGCGAGGTCGGCGAGCGCGAGCACCTCGACGGGCTTCTTGGCCGCGGCGAGGATGTCCTTCATCCCGGCCACGCGGGGCACCACCGCGTCGGCGGTCGCCGCGAGCACGACCGGTGTCGCGACGGACAGGACGCTGACGCCCGTGGGCAGGTCACGCTCGACCGTGAGGCGCTGGCCGTCGGCCACGACCCCGCAGACCCGGCCGAGGCCGAGCCAGCCGAGGCCGCCCGCGAGGGTCAGGGGCACCTGGCCCTCGGCGACGTCGATCGACGAGTCGCCGGCGAGCACGACGTCGACCCCACCGATCTTCTCGACGGCGGCCGCGAGCACGGCCGCAAGGCGCGTGCCGTCGGCTCCCTCGAGGGCGTCGTCGGCGACGAGCACCAGGCGGTCGAGGCCCCGCGACAGCGCCGCCTTGCGGGCGAGCGACGTGTCGATCGAGGCGGCGCCGACGCTGAGGCCGACCACCTCGCCGCCCGTCGCGTCGGCGAGCCGTCGGGCGAGCTCGAAGGCCACGGGGTCGTACTCGCTGACGGCGGGCTTGGCGCGCGACAGGTCGACCGTCCCGTCGGGCCGGACGTCAGCGTCCTGGGGGTTGGGCGCCCACTTGTAGGCGACGACGATCTTCATCACTGGCTCCTCGATGGCAGGGGTGGGCGCGTGGAGAGCACGTGCTCAGCTGTGGTCCTTGACGATCTGGCGGCCGGCGATGTGCACCATGATCTCGTCGGTGCCGCCGCCGAAGCGGTGTCCGCGCAGGTCGCGCCACAGCCGCGAGACGCGGGTGCCGACGGTGACGCCGACGCCGCCGAAGACCTGCATGGCCTCGTCCGCGACCTCGAAGGCCGCCATCGCGCAGTAGCGCTTGCACAGCGCGCCCTGGCTCTTGAGGGGGACGTCGTTGTCGAGCATCCACGCCGTCTTGTAGACGAAGTTGCGCATGTTCTCGAGCTTGATCGCCATGTCGGTGAGCTTGAGCTGGATGAGCTGGAACGAGCCGATGGGCTTGCCGAACTGCACGCGCTGCGCCGCGTAGTCGGCGGCGTCGTCGAACGCGCACTGCGCGAGGCCGAGGCACGTGGCGGCGATGACGAGCCGCTCGAACTCGAAGTTGCGCATGAGCTGCTTGAAGCCGTTGCCCTGCACGCCGACGAGGCAGCTCTCGGGCAGCGTCACGTCGTCGAGGAAGATCTCGCACGAGTCCGAGATGTTCCACATGATCTTCTCGAGCCGGTTGGTGGTCAGGCCCGGGGCGTCCATCGGCACCAGGTACATGGAGATCGCCCGGCGTGGGTCCTCGACGCCCGGGTTCTTCGCCATGAGCAGCAGGTACTTGGACTGCAGCGCGTTGGTGATCAGCGTCTTGGTGCCGTTGAAGGTGACCATGCCGTCGTGGTGCACCGCTGTCGTCGCCATGGCGGAGTTGTCGGACCCGGCGCCCGGCTCGGTGAAGCCCAGAGCGAACGGGACCTCGCCGGCGGCGAGCAGCCCGAGGATCTCGGCCTTCTGCTCGTCGTCGCCGAACTCGAGGATGTCCATCGCCTGGAGCAGCTCGAGGCCGAAGCCGTTGTTCAGGCCCTGCCGGCACACGCGCTCGGCGAGCAGGACGAGCGTGACGGCGTCGCACGGCGTGCCGCCGTACTCCTCGGGGAACCCGAGCGAGCCGAAGCCCGCCTCGTTGAGCGCCTTGCGGAACGTCGTCGGGGGCTGGTGCGTGAGGTCCAGCTCGGCGATGTAGGACTCCGGGCACTCGCGCTCGAGCAGCTCGTCCATGCTCTCGAGCAGCAGCTGCTGCTCGTCGGTCAGTGCGAAGTCCATCGTGGTCGCCTCTCAGGTCGCTGCGTTCCGTCCGCGTGCCGGCATCGGCGCCGGGTGCTGCACCCATGGTCGGCGCACCCCTCCCACCCGCGGCCAGGACGATGGTCCTCTTTCCGGACGGCACAAGTCCGAAATCCCAGGACGATGGTCCTTCCTTCGGACGGTTCCCGTCCGGAATCTTGGGCACCGGCCTCGAACCGGCCGGCAGTCCCGACGAAGGAGTCACGACGTGGCACAGGTCATCACTGCGGCGCAGGCCGCCCGGCTGATCGAGGACGGCGACACCGTCGCGCTCAGCGGCTTCGGTCTCGCATGCGTCAACGAGGAGACCATGGCAGCGGTCGAGGAGCGCTTCCTCACCGAGGCCGCCCCGCGTGACCTCACCGTCATCCACGCCACAGCCGTCGGCAACCGACGCGACAAGGGCATGAGCCACTGGGGCCACGCAGGCCTGCTGAAGCGCTGGATCGGGGGCATCGCGATCGCCTCCCCCGCGCTCGCGAAGCTCATCGAGGCGGACGGCTGCGAGGCCTACAACCTCCCGCAGGGCGTCATCACCCAGCTCTACCGGGAGATCGCCGCCAAGCGCCCGGGCGTCATCACCAAGGTCGGGCTCGGCACGTTCGTCGACCCACGCATCGAGGGCGCCCGCATGTCCCCGTCCAGCGTCGACGACGTCGTCCAGGTCGTCGAGCTGGCCGGCGAGGAGTGGCTCTTCTACCCGTCCTTCCCGATCGACGTCGCGCTCATCCGGGGCACGGTCGCCGACGAGCGGGGCAACCTCACGCTCGACCACGAGGGCCTGAAGATGGAGGTGCTGCCGATCGCCCAGGCCGTGCGCAACAGCGGCGGCATCGTCATCGCCCAGGTCGAGTCCGTGGCCGCGGCCGGCACCCTCGACCCGAACCTCGTCAAGGTGCCCGGCATCCTCGTGGACTACCTCGTGGTCTCGCGGCCGGAGAACCACTTCCAGACCGAGAACACGTACTACAACCCGTCCTTCTCCGGTCAGCTGCGCGTCCCGCTCTCGGACGTGAACCCCATCCCTCTGAGCGAGCGCAAGGTCATCGCTCGCCGGTGCGCGATGGAGCTGCGTCCCGGTGCGGTGCTCAACCTCGGCGTCGGCATCCCCTGCGACGTCGGCACGATCGCCGCGGAGGAGGGCATCAGCGACACGATCATGCTCACGACCGAGGCGGGAGCGATCGGCGGAGTCCCGGCCGGCCTCAAGGACTTCGGGCACTCCTACAACCCCGAGGCCCTCGTCGACATGCACGCGCAGTTCGACTTCTACGACGGCGGCGGGCTCGACCTGGCGGTGCTCGGCCTCGCGCAGTCGGACGCCCACGGCAACGTCAACGTCTCGAAGTTCGGCTCGCGGGTCGCGGGCTGCGGGGGGTTCATCAACATCTGCCAGTCGGCCAAGACCCTCGTCTTCGCGGGCACCTTCACCGCGGGCGGTCTGGACGTCGCGATCGAGGACGGCGCCGTGCGCATCGTCACCGAGGGGCGCGCCCGCAAGTTCCTGCCCGACGTCGAGCAGATCACCTTCTCGGGCTCGTACGCGGCCGCCCGCGGCCAGCGCGTGCTCTACGTCACGGAGCGCGCCGTGTTCGAGCTGCTCGGGGGCGTGATGACCCTCGTCGAGATCGCGCCCGGCGTCGACCTGCAGCGCGACGTGCTCGACCAGATGGACTTCACGCCCGCCGTCTCCCCCACCTTGACCCTCATGCCCGCGGGGATCTTCCGCGAGGTCTGGGGCGAGCTCGCCACCGCATCCACCCACGAGCCGGCGGCCGCTGCCGTGGCTCTGTCCTGAAAGGCCTCACCATGGCACCCATCAACCGGTGGCGCGTGCTCACCGGCTCCGTCCTCGTGCTCCTGTGCACCGGCGCGATCTACGCGTTCTCCGTCTTCGCGGGGCCGCTCTCGGGCGCCCACGGGTGGACGATGCCCGAGGTCATGCTCGCGTTCACGATCAACGGCGCGATCGCGCCGATCCCCATGATCCTCGGCGGGTTCATCATCGACCGCGGCGGCGCCCGGTGGGCGATCCTCGGCGGCGCCCTGCTCTTCGCCCTGGGGTTCACCCTCACCGGCACCGCCGACACGACGGCTGAGCTCTACCTGTTCTACGGCCTGATCGGCGGGCTCGGGCAGGGCTTCGCCTACTCCGGGTGCCTCAACAACACGATCAAGCTGTTCCCGGACCGCCGCGGCATGGCCGCCGGCATCATCACCGCCGGCATGGGTGCCGGCTCCGTGATCGCCGCGCCCGTCGCCCAGGCGATCATCAAGTCCTCCGGGCCGGGCACCGCGTTCGTGCGGATGGGCCTGGTGTACGCGGTCGTGGTCGTCATCGGTGCCCTGCTGGTGCGCCCGGCGCCCGACGGCTACAAGCCCGAGGGCTGGAACCCGCCCGCGGGCGCGCCGCCCGCGGTCAACCGCACGTGGCGCGAGATGCTCCGCTCCCCCGCCTTCTACCTCATCTTCGTGATGCTCGGCGCGGGCGCGTTCTCGGGTCTGATGATCGCCTCGCAGCTCTCCCCCATCGCGCAGACCGCGGCCTTCGGCATCACCGCCGGGACCGCCGCCGTGCTCGTCTCCGTCTACTCGATCTGCAACGCGCTCGGCCGGTTCTGCTGGGGCGCGGTCTCCGACCGGCTCGGCTACACGACGGCGATCACGTGCATCTACGGGGTGGTCGCGCTCTCCTTCGTGGTCATGCTCACCATGCACTCGACGGTCGGCTTCGTCGTCGGGATCGTCGGCCTCGGCCTGTGCTTCGGCGGTGTCATGGGTGTCTTCCCGGCGCTGACGATGAAGACCTACGGTCCCCGGTTCCAGGGCGTCAACTACGGCATCATGTTCTCGGCCTACTCCATCGCCGCGTACTTCGGCCCGAAGATCGGCTCGAGCCTCGGCCATGTCGACCGCGAGGTGCCCGGCAGCGGTGACTACACCCAGCCCTTCGTCATCGCGATCGTCGTCGCGCTCGTGGGCCTCGCGCTCACCGTCGTGCTCGGCCGCGTCACCCGGGCCGCCCGCCCGGCACCCACCCCGCAGCGCGTCGGCGCGGCGGTCTGAGCCGCCGGGGTGCGTGGCGGACGCCCAGGACCGCCACGCATCCCGGCACCACCGAGGAGCACCGTGACCCCCGACCGCAGCGTCGCGCGCCCCCGGGCCGGCCCCCCCCCGCGCCCCCCGCCCCCCCCGGCGCGCCGCCC
>CAUQTR010000145.1:0-5482 GCA_963521045.1 uncultured Actinotalea sp. | reverse complement strand
CCACCGGAGCGGCGGTCGCGCGGGCCCGGCGTCGTCCGTGCGCCCGTTCCACTCCTTGACCACCGCCCACGCGACGGCGGCGAGCGGGACCGCCAGCAGCGCGCCGACGATGCCCGAGAGGATCGTGCCGGCGGTGAGGGCGAGCAGGATCGCCAGCGGGTGCAGCGCGAGCGCCTTGCCGATGACGACCGGCGCGAGCAGGTCGCCCTCGAGCTGGTTCACCGCGATGACGACGGCCAGCACGATGAGGGCCGTCACCGGCCCGTTCGCGACCAGGGCGACGAGGACGGCCAGCACCCCGGCGAGCGTCGCGCCGATGAGCGGGACGAACGCGCCGAGGAACACGATGGTCGCCAGGGGCAGGGCGAGCGGCACCCCGAGGATCACGAGCGCCACCCCGATGACCACCGCGTCCACGAGCGCGACGATCGCCGTGCCGCGCACGTAGCCCCCGAGCACGCGGACCGACCTGTCGCCGATCCGCCAGGCGCGCTCCTGGTGGGCGGGGGTGAGCGGCTGCACGAAGAAGCCGTAGATCCGCCGTCCGTCCTTGAGCAGGAAGAACAGGACGACGACGCCGAGCAGCGCGCCGGCGACGACCTCGATCGCGGCGCTCGCGCCCGCCACCGCACCGCTCTGCACGGCGTCGCTCGACAGCAGCTCACGGGCCTGGTCGCGCACGGCCGTGATCTGCTCGTCGGTGATGCCGAGCGGCCCCTCGGCGAGGAACGTCTGCAGCTCGTCGACCCCCGCCTCGGCGGAGGAGCGCAGCTCGTCCCACTCGTTGCGGATGCCCCGGCCGACGAGCCAGAGCACGACGCCGAGCGTCCCGAGCCCGGCGACCAGCGCCGCCCAGGTCGCGACGGCCGCCGGGAGCCCGCGTGCCCGCAGGAAGGACACGATCGGGCTGACCGCCGCGGCGATGATCGCCGCGATGAGCACGGGGATCACGAGGACCTTGAGCTGACGCAGCCCCCAGACGGTGCACGCGACGAGCGCGAGCACGAGCAGGAGCTGGGCGGCGCGCACGGCGGCCCGGCCGAGGCTGTCGGTCCACAGGGTGCGGGCCGGGGGTGGCGTGACGTCCATCCGGCGAGAGTAGGTACGCGTCCGGGCCGGCGCGCGCCGGGGCGGGCCCTGTCGTCGCGTCCACGCGGCTGCCGGCCGGTCAGGCGACGACGGGGCACCCCGCGAGGTGGTCGTCGACCAGGCCGCAGGCCTGCATCGCGGCGTACGCCGTGGTCGGGCCGACGAAGCGGAAGCCGACCGCCTTGAGGGAGCGCGCGAGGGCGACCGACTCGGGCGTCGTCGCGGGCACCTCGGCGAACGTCTGCGCCCGCGGCTGCCGGACGCGCTGCTCCGGCGCGTGGGACCAGACCAGCTCCGTCAGCGTGCGGCCGCCGTCGTGCAGCGCCACGACGGCGCGCGCGTTGGCGATGCCGGCCTCGATCTTGGCGCGGTTGCGCACGATCCCCGCGTCCGCGAGCAGCCGGGCGACGTCGTCGTCGTCGAACCGGGCGACGGCGTCGGGGTCGAAGCCGGCGAAGGCGTCGCGGAACGCCGGGCGCTTGCGCAGGATCGTGATCCACGCGAGGCCGGACTGGAACGCCTCGAGGCAGAACCGCTCGTAGAGCTCGGCGTCACCCCGCACCGGCACGCCCCACTCCGTGTCGTGGTACGCCTCGTAGAGCGGGTCACCGTCGCCGAAGCACCTCATGCGTCCTCCTCCTGGGCGGTGCCGGCCCCCGCCTGCTGCGTGCGTCACCGGCTGCTCGATGGGGTCGAGCATGACGGACGGACCGTCGCCGACGCCGATCTCGTCCCCAGGCGTCCGGCCGTCCACAGCCGCCCGTGCCGGGCCGGCCGGGCTCGCCGGCTGGCCCGAACGGGTGCGGGCCGAACGAGTGATCATCGGCGCAGGGCGAGCGGGCCCGCCCGATTTCACCCCTGGGGCCGCTCATGGGCCGGTCTGCCCGCATCGATGCTGGGTGGGCGTCGTCCCCCCCGACGCGACCCCTTCCGGCACCCGTCCCCCCGGGCGCGCGCCGGCTCCCCGGACGCCTCACCCAGGGCGTCGTCCCCCAGGAGCACTGTGTCTGCACCCGACGCGCGCGCGCCCCGAGCCCGCCGCCGCACCACCACGACCGTCCTCACCACCCTCGCGCTCGCGGCGGGCATGATCCCGGCGGCGAGCCCCGCGCTCGCTGCGCCGCTGACCCCAGCCGTCCCGACGGTGTACATCTCCCAGGTCGTCGTGGCGAGCACGCCGACCACCCTGCGCACCGCGGTCCAGTCGCGACTCGCGCAGGGCGGCGACGGCGGCGTGACGATCACCTCGATCGGCCAGGCGCCGTCCCAGTACAACGCGATCGGCTACCGGGTGGCGGACGGCTACGTCTACGGCGTCGGGCTGGACTCGACCGCGCAGTACCACCTGGTCCGGATCGGGGCCGGTGGTGAGACGACGGACGAGGGGGCGATCGCCGGCCTCCCGACGTCGGGCTCCTACGCCGCCGGTGCGTTCGGCGTCGGCGCGGAGCGGGACGTCCTGTACGTCAAGACGAACACCGCCACGAGCAACATCTACGCCGTCGACGTCGTGACCCGCACGGTCGTCCGGACGATCGACCCCACGCTGGACTTCAACGCCATCGACTTCACCATGGCCGAGGGGTTCCTCTGGGGCGTCGAGATCGGTGCCGCGCCCTCGTCGGTGAAGACGCTCGTGCGCGTCGACCCGCAGTCCGGCGCGACCACGCGGATCGCGACCGGCACGGTCTTCCCGGCCGCGGACACGTCCGGCTACGGCGCCGCGTGGACCTACGGCAACGGGAACCTCGCGTTCTCGAACAACACCACCGGCTCGATCACGCAGATCCGGGTGACCGACCCCGCGTCCGCGACCCCCGGCCTGACGAAGGTCTCGACGATCGCCGGCCCCGGCACGTCGAGCAACGACGGGACGACCACCCCGTCCGCCCCCGCCGACCTGCGGCTCGCGATCACGCAGCCCGCGCCGGCCGCCCCGAGCAGCCCGATCGGCTGGACCGTGGCCGTCTCCAACGCCGGCGCCGGTGGGTCGTCGGGCGGCACGTTCTCGTTCGCCGTCCCGACGGGGGTCACCGGCACCACGCTGCCCACGGGCTGCACCGTCGAGTCCGGCGTCGTCCAGTGCGTCACGGGCGAGCTCCCCGTGGGCGTCTCGGACACGTACGTGTTCACGGCCACGTCCCCGGCCGCAGGCGGCGTCTCGACGTCGTCGACGGTGACGATCGTGGGCAACGAGCAGGACCCCACCGACAACACCGCGGTCCTCGTCGTCGCGCCGCTGCCGCAGGCGCTCGCCTCCACCGGCGTGGGTACCGCCGTGCAGACCGTCGCACCCGTCGTCCCGGGCGGTGCCACCGTGCGCCTGCTCGACGACGGCGCGCCCGTCACGTCCTTGGCGGTGCCCGGCCAGGGCGCGTACGCCGTCACCGGCTCCACGCTGACCTTCACCCCGGTGCTCGGCTTCGCCGGCACGCCGACCCCCGCGGCCTTCACCGTGACGAGCGGGGCGGAGTCGGGCTCGGGGACCTACGCGCCGGGGGTCACGCGGCCCGTGCCGCCCGTCGCCGGCGACCACACCTCGACGGGCGTGGGCACCGCGGTCCAGAGCACCGTGGTCGTCGCGGCACCGACGGGCGGGACGCTCACCCTGCCCTCCGGCCCCGGCCCCGGCGCCGCCTCCGGCACCGTCGTCGTCGCCGGCCAGGGGACCTACACGCTGGACGCGGCCGCCGCGACGATCTCCTTCACCCCGCTCCTCGGCTACGCCGGCGCGGCGACGCCGGTGACCTACCGGGTCACGGACGCGTACGGCCAGAGCGACGACGGCACCTACACGCCGACCATCACCGCCCCCGCCGCCCCCGCGGCGCCCGGCGGTGCGACCACCGGGGTCGGCACGGCCGCCCAGGGCCTGACCGTGACGGTCCCCGCAGGCGGTTCCGTCACCCTCCTCGACGCCTCGGGCGACCCGGCGGCGTCGGTCACGGTCCCGGGCCAGGGCACCGCGACGCTCACCGGTGGCACGGTGACCTTCACACCGGTCCTCGGGTTCCAGGGGACGGCGACCCCGGTCGTCGTGCGGGTCACGGATGCCTACGGGCAGCCGGTCACGGGCACCTACACGGCGACCGTGACGCCGCCCGCCCCGCCCGTCGCCGTCGCCCACACGTCGACCGGCACGGGCACCGCCGAGCAGCACGCCACGATCACGGCGCCGCCGACCGGGTCGTGGAGCCTGCTCGACGCCGACGGCGACCCTGCCGCCTCGGTCACCGTGCCGGGCCAGGGCACGTACGACGTCGTCTCCGGTGGACGGATCCGCTTCACGCCCGTGCTCGGCTTCGACGGCACGGCCACGCCGGTCGCGTACCGCGTCACCGACGCCTACGGCCAGCCGGCACCGGGCTCGTACACGCCGACCGTCACTCCGCCCGCCGGGCCGGCCGCGCCGGGCCTCACGTCCACCGGGACGGGCACGGCGCCCCAGCTCGTCACGGTCGCGGTGCCGGCCGCAGGCTCGTGGACGCTGCTCGCCGCCGACGGCAGCGCCTCGACCTCCGTCGTCGTCCCCGGCCAGGGCACCTACGACGCCGTCGGCACCGAGGTGCGGTTCTCGCCCGTCCTCGGGTTCGCCGGCGTCGCGACCCCCGCGCCCTACCGCGTGACGGACGCGTACGGCCAGACGGCCACCGGGCCATACACCCCGACCGTCCGAGTGCCCCTCGGGCCCGTCGTCGCCCCGGTGACGACGTCCGGGGTCGCCACCGCGGTGCACCAGGTGAGCGTCCCGTTCCCCGCGGGCGGGTCCGTCCGGCTGCTCGACGGCGCGGGCCCGCCCGCGACGACCGTCGTGCGTCCCGGCGTCGGCACGTGGACGCTCGACCCGGCGACCGGGGGCATGACGTTCGCCCCCGTGCTGGGCTTCCACGGCGTGGCCCCCGCGGTCCTGGTGGCCGTCACGGACGTCTACGGGCAGGTCGCGACGAGCACGTACGTCGCGTCCGTCGTCGCGCCGGCCGCCCCGGTCGTGGCAGCGCTCACGTCGGCGGGTCCGGCGGGTGCCCGGCAGAGCCCGGCCCTGTCGGTCACCGTCCCCGCGGGAGGCTCGCTCAGCCTCGTGGACGCGTCGGGTGCCTCCGTCGCGACCCTCGCGGTGCCCGCTGGTACCTACACGGTCGACGCCGGCGCGGGGACCATCACGTTCACGCCGTCGCCCGGCTTCGCGGGCGGCGCGACCCCGGTCACCTACCGGGTGGTGGACGCCTACGGCCAGGTGGCCACGGCCACCTACGCGCCGACCGTCGCCGCGGCACCGGCGGCACTGCCGGTCACGGGCGTCGAGGTGGTCGGGACGCTCCTCGCGGCCGGGATGCTCGCCGCACTCGGTGCCGTGCTGCTCCTCGCCGCGCGGCGGCGCCGCGCGGCCTGAGGC
>CAUQTR010000144.1:0-5494 GCA_963521045.1 uncultured Actinotalea sp. | reverse complement strand
CGCCGAGGTCGGTGCCGCGTGGGAAGCGGCGGCCGCCGGCATGGCGCGGCCCGCGGGCGGCCTCGCCCCGGGCGTCGGCTGGAAGCAGGACGGGGTCTCGTGGACGCCCACCACCGCGATGTTCGGGCTCACGGCGGCCGCCTCCGGGGACACCGAGCGGGCCACCGCGACGCTCGACTGGCTGGACGCGCACCGCACCGACCAGGGTGCGCTGCCCGAGAAGGTGCTGTGGGACGGCAGCCCGTCCGCGGTCGCGCCGCTGGCGTGGACGGCGTCGATCGTCCTGCTCACGCTGGACGAGCTGGACCGGCAGGCGCGCTGACCCGCCCTGCCGACTGCTCCGCGCAGCGCGCTGTCCCGACCCGCCCGCTGAGGCAAGCCGGGATCCCTCGCTGCCGCAGGCTCAGCGCGCCTCGAGCTCGCTCGCGGTCGGCGGGTTCGCGCCCGGCCGGCTCACGGTGATCGCGGCGATCTCCGCGCAGCGGCTCAGGACCGATCGCAACGTCACCTCGTCCACCTCCCGCAGCGCGGTGCGCCGCTCGGCGCCGAGCAGGCCCGCGGACCACAGGCCGTCGACCAGGCCGCCCATGAACGAGTCACCCGCGCCCACCGTGTCCGCGACCGTGACGCGCGGCGCCGCGACGTCGAGCTCGTACCCGGCAGTGATGGCCGTTGCGCCCTCGCCGCCGCGGGTGACGACGACGACGGCGGGGCCGGACGTGGCCCAGCGTCGCGCCACGTCGAGCGGGTGCTCGCCCGGCTCGAGCCACGCGAGGTCCTCGTCGGAGACCTTGACGACGTCGGCCAGGGCCACGAGCGCATCGACGACCGGTCGGGTCCGGTCGGCAGGCGGCATGAGGGACGGGCGCAGGTTCGGGTCGTAGGTGAGCGTCGCGGACTCCCGGTGCGCCTCGAGGATCCGGGCGACATCGGGACCGCCGGGCTCGAGGACCGCGGCGATCGAGCCGGTGTGCACCACCAGGGGTGCGGCGGGCGGCGAGGCCCACCGCTCGGGCACGTGCCAGGACAGGTCGAACCGGTAGGTCGCGGCACCGTTCCCGTCGAGCTCGGCGGTGGCGACCGACGTACGCTCCGCCGTGTCGCTGCCGGGCGTGATCGCGACGCCCGCGGACTCGAGGTGGCGGCGGATCGCGGCGCCGTGGGCGTCGTCGCCGAACCAGGTCAGCAGGTCCACCTCACGGCCGAGCCGGGCGAGCCCCAGAGCGACGTTCGCCGGGCTTCCGCCGGGGTGCTCGTCCACCGTGCCGTCGGCCGCGCGCACGACGTCGATGAGCGCCTCGCCGACGACGAGCGCCCGGCGCTCGGCCGGCTCGGACGCGACGCCGACGGCCTCCTCGGGGATGGGGGTGAAGGCACCCTGGGTGACGTCCTGCTCGACGAGCCCGGACGGTGGGGTGGCCGAGCCGGCGACGGCGCCGGGGTCGGTCACCGTGGCGGGCTCTACGGTGGTGGGCTCTGCGGTCGTCGGTTCCGTCATCGCGCGTCCTCGGTCTCGTCGTCGTCGGCCGTGGCGGTGCCCGCCGTGCCTGCGGTCCCGCCCGTGCCCGTGGTCCCGCCCGTGGCGCCGGTGCGCGCCGCGTCGAGCCGTTCGCGCGCCCCGTCGAGCCACTCCTGGCACCTGGCGGCGAGCGCCTCGCCCCTCTCCCACAGCTCGAGGGACGCCTCGAGGGTCTCGCCGCCCGCCTCGAGCCGCTGCACGACGGCCACGAGCTCGTCACGCGCCTGCTCGTAGCTGAGGTCGCCGACGGAGGTGGGGCCGGGCCGCGTCGTGGACGGGGCCGGGGACGGTGTGGTGGGGGAGGGCACGGGTCAAGTAAAGCGTGGCCGGGCGGCTCAGGCGCCGACGTACGCCGCCAGGTGTTCGCCCGTGAGCGTCGCCCGGGAGGCCACGAGGTCGGCGGGCGTGCCCTCGAAGACGACCCGGCCGCCGTCGTGCCCGGCGCCGGGCCCGAGATCGATGATCCAGTCGGCGTGCGCCATGACGGCCTGGTGGTGCTCGATGACGAGCACCGACGTGCCCGAGTCCACCAGCCGGTCGAGAAGGGCCAGCAGCTGCTCGACGTCGGCGAGGTGCAGCCCCGTCGTCGGCTCGTCGAGCACGAACACGTTGCCCTTGTCACCCATGTGCGTCGCCAGCTTGAGGCGCTGGCGCTCGCCGCCGGACAGCGTGGTGAGCGGCTGGCCGAGGCTCACGTAGCCGAGGCCGACGTCGGCGAGCCGGGCGAGCACGGCGTGCGCGGCAGGGGTCCGGGCGTCGCCCACCCGGAAGAACTCCTCGGCCTCGGTCACCGACATCGCGAGGACCTCGCTGATGTCGCGGCCGCCCAGGTGGTACTCCAGCACGGACGCCTGGAACCGCCGGCCCTCGCACACCTCGCAGGTCGTGGCGACGCCGGCCATCATCGCGAGGTCGGTGTAGATGACGCCCGCCCCGTTGCACGTGGGGCACGCGCCCTCCGAGTTGGCGCTGAAGAGCGCGGGCTTCACGCCGTTGGCCTTCGCGAAGGCCTTGCGGATCGGCTCGAGGAGCCCGGTGTAGGTGGCCGGGTTGCTGCGCCGTGAGCCGCGGATCGCGGTCTGGTCGACGGTGACGACGCCGTCGCGCCCCGCCACGCTGCTCGCGATGAGCGAGCTCTTGCCCGAGCCGGCGACCCCCGTGAGCACGCACAGCACCCCGAGGGGGATGTCGACGTCCACGTCGCGGAGGTTGTGGGTGCTCGCCCCGCGGACCTCGAGCCGGCCGTCCGGCGTGCGGACGCTCGGCTTGAGCCTCGCGCGGTCGTCGAGGTGGCGGCCCGTGAGGGTGCCTGCGGTCCGCAGACCGTCGACCGTGCCCTCGTAGCAGACGGTGCCCCCGGCCGTCCCCGCACCCGGACCGAGGTCGACCACGTGGTCGCCCATGGTGATGACCTCGGGCTTGTGCTCGACGACGAGCACGGTGTTGCCCTTGTCGCGCAGGCGCAGGAGCAGGTCGTTCATCCGCTGGATGTCGTGCGGGTGCAGACCGATGCTGGGCTCGTCGAAGACGTAGGTCACGTCGGTGAGCGACGACCCGAGGTGGCGGATCATCTTGGTGCGCTGGGACTCGCCCCCGGACAGGCTGCCGCTCGGCCGGTCCAGGCTGAGGTAGCCGAGCCCGATCTCGACGAACGAGTCGAGCGTCGCCGTCAGCGCGGCGAGGAGCGGCGCGACGGACGGCTCGTCGAGCTCGCGCACCCAGGCGGCGAGGTCGCTGATCTGCATCGCGCACGCGTCGGCGATGCTGATCCCGCGGATCTTCGAGGACCGGGCCCCCTCGTTGAGCCGGGTCCCGTCGCACGCCGGGCAGGTGGTGAACGTGACCGCGCGCTCCACGAACGCGCGGACGTGCGGCTGCATCGCCTCCTTGTCCTTGGACAGGAGGGACTTCTGGATCTTGGGGATCAGCCCCTCGTAGGTGAGGTTGATGCCCTCCACCTTGATCTTCGTCGGCTCGCGGTGGAGCAGGTCGGCGAGCTCGCGCTTCGTGTAGTCGCGGATCGGCTTGTCGGGGTCGAAGAAGCCGCTGCCCGCGAAGATGCGGCCGTACCAGCCGTCCGCGCTGTACCCCGGGATGGTGAACGGGCCCTCGTTGAGCGACTTGCTGTCGTCGTAGAGCTGGGTGACGTCGATGTCGGTGACCGAGCCCATGCCCTCGCAGCGCGGGCACATGCCGCCGGTGATCTGGAACTCGCGCCGCTCCTTGACGGTGGCGCCGGCGCGCTCGAGCGTCACGGCGCCGGCGCCGCTGATCGACGCGACGTTGAACGAGAACGCCTGCGACGAGCCGATGTGCGGCTGGCCGAGGCGGCTGAACACGATGCGCAGCATCGCGTTGACGTCGGTCGCCGTCCCGACCGTGGAGCGGGGGTTCGCCCCCATCCGCTCCTGGTCGACGATGATCGCCGTCGTCAGGCCCTCGAGCAGGTCGACGTCGGGGCGGGCGAGGTTCGGCATGAAGCCCTGCACGAACGCGCTGTAGGTCTCGTTGATCATGCGCTGCGACTCGGCCGCGATGGTGTCGAACACGAGCGAGCTCTTGCCGGACCCGGAGACGCCCGTGAACACCGTCAGCCGCCGCTTCGGGATGTCGATGCTGACGTCCTTGAGGTTGTTCTCGCGCGCACCCTGGACCCGGATGAGGTCGTGGCTGTCGGCGACGTGCGGGCCCGACGTGTCGGCGCCGGTGGTCCCCGGCGTCGTCGTCGCGGTCGTGGTGCGGGTCGCGGCGGTGGTCATCGTGTCTCCCTCGTGCGGGCGTGGGCCGGCGCGCCGGTCGCTGGCCCGGGCCGGTCACCGACCGAGGTCGGACGGTTCCCCGAGGAGATCATGCGCCGCCGACACGCCCCGGGGCCATCGTCGGGGCGGTCAGGCCTGGGCGATGCGGACGAGGTTGCCCGACGGGTCGCGGAAAGCGCAGTCGCGCGGCCCCCACGGCCGCGCGGCGGGCTCCTCGAGCACCTCGGCGCCGGTCGCCACGAGCTGCTCGAACGTCGCGTCGAGGTCGTCGGAGCGGAAGATCGCGGCCTGGAGCGACCCCTGCGTCACGAGGGCGAGGAGGGCGTCGGCCTCGGCCTGGGAGCGCCCGGCCTCGGGCTGGAACAGGACGACGTCGACGTCCTGCCCCGGACCGCCGACGGTGACCCAGCGGTACCCGTCGGCGGCGACGTCCATGCGGACCTCGAGACCGAGACCGTCCCGGTAGAACCCGAGCGCCGCGTCGGGGTCGTGGACGGGGATGAACATGGAGGAGACGGTGGTTGCCATGCCAGCACCGTAGGAGCGGCACGACGCCGGCTGCTTCTCCGATCCTGCTCGGTCGCGTCCTCGTGCGAGGCGGTGCCGCGCGCGAGCACGCGACGACGCGACCGGATCCCGACAGCCCGGCCGTCCCGTGCGTCCGCCGTCCCGTGCGTCAGACCTGGGCCGGGGTGCGGCGGGGCCGCGTGCCCACCATGCTCACGCACGCCGGGAGCCCCTCGTGGGCACCGTGGTCGCGTGCGCGGTAGCGCGACGGCGTCTCGCCGACGATCTCGGTGAACCGCGAGCTGAACGAGCCGAGCGACGTGCAGCCCACCGCCATGCACGTGTCGGTGACGGACAGGCCCTCCCTCAGCAGCGCCTTGGCGCGCTCGATCCGGCGGGTCATGAGGTAGGAGTAGGGCGTCTCGCCGTACGCGGCGCGGAAGCGGCGCGCGAAGTGGGCCGGCGACATCAACGCCGTCCGCGCCATCTCCGGGACGTCGAGCGGCCGCGCGTACTCGCGGTCCATGAGGTCACGCGCACGCCGCAGGTGGGCGAGCGTCGCGAGCTCCTCGGGCGTCATGAGGCGACGGTACGGCTCGGGGTGTGCCGCCGTCAGCCCTGATCGGGTGCGCGGTCCTTCGCCCGGGCGGGCGCCGGTCGGGTCCGTCCGGTCCTCGTCCGGCCGGTGCCTCCCGGCTCGGCCGGCGCG
>CAUQTR010000143.1:0-5535 GCA_963521045.1 uncultured Actinotalea sp. | reverse complement strand
GTGCTCGCCGGCGCGGGCGGCAGCTTCGGCGTTGGCGCCGAGCTCTGCGATGCGGGCGGCGGGGTCCCGGCCGGCGGCGCACCGGCGGAGGGCTCGGTCATCGACCCTCCTCGGGACGCACGCGTGGGCGGTGCCGTCGCTCGACGGCACCGCCCACGCTAGTCACCCCGTGCGACAGGACGGCAGCGGCACGTCCGCCGTCACAGCCGCTCGACGAGTTCCTTCGCCTCCTTGAGACCCATGCCCGTGCCGCCCCGGACCAGCCGGATCGCCTCGAGCTTCCTCCCCTGGTCCACGAGGCGGCGTGCCTCCTGCTCGACCTGGGGCGGCAGGCCGGTCAGGCCCGTCGGCGGCACCGGGCTCTGCCGCCCGGCGGCCTTCTCGAGCCGCGCGACGCGGCCCTTGAGGTTGCTGATCTGCTGCACGTGCACGAGCCCCATCACCAGGAGCACGATGACGAACGAGACGAGGAACTGCTCGACGCTGGTGAGATCCACGGCCGCAGCCTAGGGCGCATGCATGGCCCGGCGCCGTGCCGTGCGAGCCGTGCCGTGCCTCAGCGCACGACGCCGAAGCCACCCGTCCAGCCGATCTTCTCGCCCACGGCGAGCGTGAGCTGGAGGAAGCCGAGGGCCTCGAGCTCACGCGCACGCGACAGGGCGCCGGCGTCGACGGCCTCGAGCCCACCGCCACGCACGACGTCGCCCAAGAGCTCCTTGGCGTCCGCGTCGTCGCCGGCGATGAGAACGGTGGTCGGGGCGCCACCGATGGACCGGCTGCCGAGTGTCGCGGCGAAGTTCGTGTTGAACGCCTTGAGGACGCGCGCGTCCGGCACCTGCTCCTGGATCTGGGCGGCTGCCGAGCCGTCGGCCGGCACGACGAGCGAGTCGAACGTGCTGAAGTCGAGCGGGTTGCTGGGGTCGACGACGACCTTGCCTGCGAGGGAGGAGCCGTAGTGGCCGAGCACCTCCGCCACCGCCGGGTAGGGCACGGCGAGCACGACGACGTCGCCCGTGATCGCGTCCCCCACCGTGCCCGCGGTCGCGCCGGAGGCCCGGGCGGCCTCCTGCGTCTTCGTCAGGTCGCGAGCCAGCAGCTGGACCTGGTGCCCGCCCGCGGCGGCGATGCCTGCGACGGCCTGGCCGATGTTCCCGGCTCCGATGATGGTGATCGCGGTCATGTCGACTCCTCGTGAGATATGGTTGAAGCAACAACTTGACCCTAGAGGTCAATCGTTGTCGCGTCAACCAAAGGATGCCCATGACGATCGAAGAGGTGACCTCCGAGCGCGGCGTGCCCGACCCGGCGCCTCCCCACGAGGGACCCGACCGGGCCGGACCCGGTGACGCGGAGCCGCGCTGGCTGAGCCGCACCGAGCTCGTCGCGTGGCTGCGGCTCCAAGCCGTGATCGAGCTGTTGCCCGGCGCGCTGGACACCCAGCTGCGGCGGGACTCCGACCTGACGCACTACGAGTACCTGCTGATCGCCATGCTCTCCGAGGCACCGGACCGGGTGCTGCGCATGTCGCACCTCGCCTCGGCGACGAACGCCACGTTGCCCCGCCTCTCGCACGTGGTCACCCGCCTCGAGCGCGACGGGTACGTGCGCCGCGAGCCCGACCCGACCGACCGCCGAGCCACGCTCGCACGCCTCACCGACGACGGGTGGGCGAAGGTGGTCGAGAGCGCGCCCGGTCACGTCACCGAGGTGCGCCGACTGGTGATCGACGTCCTCGAGCCGGAGCAGGTCGAGCAGCTGTCGACGATCATGCTGGCGCTCGTCCGCAGCCTCGACCCGACCCGCCGCCTCTACCACCTCGACGACCGCTGACCCCGCCCACGCCACCCCCCCCCCCCCCGCACCCCAGCCCCGCCACGCCCCCCCACCCCCCCGCCCCCCCCTCTCGCCGAGGTCGCTGGTATCCGTCGAGGTCGCTGGTTGCAACCAGCGACCTCGACGCGAACCAGCGACCTCGGCGGGCGGGGGTGGGTGTGGGTGGGGGGTGGCGAGCGGTGCGCGGCCCGCGGCGCGGGTGGGACCCCCGTGGCTAGCGGGCGCGGTGCTGCTGGTAGTACTCGATCAGGGCGCGGGTCGACGGGTCCTGCGCGGCGAGCGCGTCCGCGTCGCCGCCGACGGCAGGGGCGATCTGGTTGGCGAGCACCTTGCCGAGCTCGACGCCCCACTGGTCGAACGAGTCGATGCCCCACACGACGCCCTGGACGAACGTGATGTGCTCGTAGAGCGCGATGAGCTGCCCGAGCACGGCGGGTGTCAGGGCCGGCGCCATGATCGACGTCGTGGGGCGGTTGCCGCTGAAGACCCGAGCGGCGACGACCTCCTCCGCGGTCCCGTCGGCGCGCACCTCGTCGGCGGTCTTGCCGAACGCGAGCGCCTTGGTCTGCGCGAAGAAGTTCGCGAGGAAGAGCTCGTGCACGTCGACGCCGCCCGCTGCGGTGTCCTTCAGCGGGTGCGCCGGCGTGGCGACCGCGATGAAGTCGGCCGGGACCAGGCGCGTGCCCTGGTGGATGAGCTGGTAGAACGCGTGCTGGCCGTTGGTGCCCGGCTCGCCCCAGAACACCTCGCCGGTACCCGTCGTCACCGGCGTGCCGTCCCAGCGGACGCTCTTGCCGTTGGACTCCATCGTCAGCTGCTGGAGGTAGGCCGGGAAGCGGTGCAGGTGCTGCGCGTACGGCAGGACGGCGTGCGTGTGGGCGTCGAGGAAGTTGACGTACCAGACGTTGAGCAGGCCCATGAGCACCGGCAGGTTGCTGGAGTACGGCTCGGTGCGCAGGTGCTCGTCGACGGTGTGGAACCCGGCGAGGAGCTCGCGGAACGCGTCCGGCCCGATCGCGACGGCGAGCGACGCGCCGATCGCGGAGTCCATCGAGTAGCGACCGCCGACCCAGTCCCAGAAGCCGAACGCGTTGGCCGGGTCGATGCCGAACGCGGCCACCTTGTCCAGCGCCGTCGAGACGGCGACGAAGTGCTGCGCGACGGCGCCCGTCCGCGCCTCGTCCGTGTCCTCGATCGCGCCCGCGGCGACGAGCTCGCGCCAGAGCCAGGCCCGCGCCAGGCGGGCGTTGGTCAGCGTCTCGAGCGTGCCGAAGGTCTTGGACGCGACGATGAACAGCGTCGTCGTCGGGTCCAGCCCGGCGAGGGTCTCCGCGACGTCGGTCGGGTCGATGTTCGAGACGAACCGCAGCTCGATGCCCTCGGCGACGTAGGGCTGCAGCGCCTCGTACGCCATGACCGGCCCGAGGTCGGAGCCGCCGATGCCGATGTTCACCACGGTGCGGATGCGCTCGCCCGTGACGCCGGTCCACTCGCCCGAGCGCACCCGGTCCGCGAACGCGAAGACCTTGCCGAGCTCCGCCTGCACGTCGGCGTCGACGTCCTGGCCGTCGACCGTCAGCCCGGGCGTCGCGCCCGGGGGGCGGCGCAGTGCCGTGTGCAGCACGGCCCGGTCCTCGGTGACGTTGATGTGCTCGCCGGCGAACATCGCGGCGGTCCGCTCCGCGAGCCCGACCTCGTCGGCCAGGCGCACGAGCAGCTCGAGCGTCTCGTCGGTGACGAGGTTCTTCGACAGGTCCACGTGCAGGTCACCGACGGTGAACGAGAGCCGGCGCGCGCGCTCGGGGTCCGCGGCGAACCAGGCCCGCAGGTCCGGCGTGGTGGCGTCCCGGTGGGCGGTCAGGCCGGCCCAGGCGCTCGTCGTCGTGGGGTCGATGGGTGCCGTGGTCACGCGGGTCCTCCTGCGGGATGGGTGTGGTGACCACCGTAGTGACGCTCGCGCGGCACTGACACCGGACCATCAGCCCGTGGCACCATGCCGCGCATGACGACCGGCACCGACACGCTCCGAGAGCTGGCCGTGCGGCCCCTCACGACCGCGGACTGGCCCGAGGTCGCGGCGATCTACGCCGAGGGCATCGCCGGCGGGAACGCGACCTTCGAGACCGCGGTGCCGACGTGGGAGGCCTGGGACGCGGCCCACACGGCCGAGCACCGCCTCGTCGCCGTCGGACGCCTCGACGAGCGTGACGACGCCGTGCTCGGCTGGGTCGCGTGCTCGCCGGTCAGCGGCCGCTGCGTCTACGCCGGGGTGATCGAGAGCAGCGTCTACGTCGCGGCTGCGGCCCGGGGCCGTGGCGTGGGCTCGGCGCTGCTAGCAGCCGTCATCGCGTCGTCCGAGGCGGCGGGGGTGTGGACGTTGCTGGCCGGGGTCTTCCCGGAGAACGCGGCGAGCCTCGCGCTGCACGCCCGGCACGGCTTCCGGACCGTCGGCGTCAACGAGCGGATGGGCCGCTCCGCCGACGGCGTCTGGCGCGACGTGGTGCGGCTCGAGCGCCGCAGCGCGGTGGCCGGTGTCTGACCATCGGGCGAGGAGCCACCCGCTCGGGGCGATCGTGTGGGGCGCCGTCACGCTCGTCGCCGAGGCCCTTCACCTCGCCGCGTTCTCGGCTGTCTTCGACCGGCGCGACGCCGGGCTCCCCGGTGGTCCGTGGGAGCCGATCGTGTGGCCGGCGGCCGGTGTCGCGCTCGTGGCACTCGTCGTCAGCCTCGTGCTGCTGTTCCGGTGGCGCTCCCCGGGCAGGCGCACCCGCGCGTCCCTGCCTACCGTGGAGCGATGAGCGGTGACGTCCGGATCGGGATCTCGGGGTGGCGGTACGCGCCGTGGCGCGGCGTCTTCTACCCCCCGAAGCTCCCCCAGCGCCTCGAGCTCGCGCACGCCGCGAGCCTCCTGAGCAGCGTCGAGCTCAACGGGTCCTTCTACTCGCTGCAGCGCCCGGAGAGCTACCGCCACTGGCACGAGGCGACGCCGCCGGGCTTCCTCTTCGCCGTCAAGGGCGGCCGGTTCATCACCCACATGGTCAAGCTGCGCAACGCCGAGCAGCCCCTGGCCAACTTCTTCGCGTCGGGCGTGCTGGCGCTCGGCGACAAGCTCGGCCCCGTGCTGTGGCAGCTGCCGCCCATGCTCGGCTACGACGCCGGCCGGCTCGCCGCGTTCTTCGACCTCCTCCCCCGCACGACGTCGGCCGCCGCGGCCCTCGCGCGCGGCCACGACGAGCGGCTCGAGGGCCGTGCGCTCACCGAGACCGACGCCGACCGCCCGCTGCGGCACGCGCTCGAGGTGCGCCACGACACGTTCGTCACGCCCGACTTCGTCGACCTCCTTCGCCGGCACGACGTCGGTCTCGTGGTCGCCGACACCGCCGGGAAGTGGCCCTTCCTCCAGGACGTGACGAGCAGCCTCGTCTACGTGCGGCTGCACGGCGGCGAGGAGCTCTACGTGAGCGGGTACGACGACGCCGCGCTCACGCGCTGGGCGGAGAGGATCGCGGCCTGGGCGGACGCGGGGCACGACGTCGTCGTGTACTTCGACAACGACGTCAAGGTGCACGCCCCGTTCGACGCCCTGCGCCTGGCCCAGCTGCTCGGCGTGGGCCCGGGACGCACGCAGGTGGACCTCGACCTGGGCCGGCTGGCGCTGCCGCGGCCGGGCGCACCCGACGGCACCGACGGCCTGCGCGCCCG
>CAUQTR010000142.1:0-5540 GCA_963521045.1 uncultured Actinotalea sp. | reverse complement strand
GTCCTGGGACGACTGGCACGTGCGCGCCGTCGCGGTGCCCGTCGACACGGTGCCGGTGCTGGCCGTGCGCGGGCTGCCGTCCGAGGCGTCGGACGTGGTCACGGTCCGGGTCCGCCCGACGACGCCGCCCGACCTCGCGCCGCTGGTCGCCGCCGAGTGGGGCGGCGGGCACGACGGCGTGCTGGTGACGACGTCCACCTCGTCCTCCGTCCGCGAGCTGCCCGACGGCGAGTTCCTCGTGTCGGCCACGGTGAGCGCGGCCGTCCCCACGGGGTCGGCCGCGGTCGGTCCGGTGGCGCTGCGGGCGGTCGAGCCGGGGCCGATGACGACGGCCGAGGGGGCTCCGGCAGCGGCGTCGGCCCATCTCGTGCTCCGGGCTGGGCCGCGCGTGGCCGGGCGCACGCCGCTCGCCCTGTGGTTCACGCGGCCGGTCGCGAGCGACCCCGTCGACGTGACCCTCACGATCGTCGACCCGCACGGGCGGCTCTCGATCGAGACGGTCACGGTGCCCGGCCACGTCGCCGCCGTGCCGCCGTCGCTGGAGATCACCGGCGTGGTGACGATCATGGGACGCGGCGTCATCGTCTCGTTCACGTCCGACGCCCCGCTGGAGCCGACGTCGGTGCTCACCGTCCAGGTCACCTCCGGCCGGGGCCCGATCGGCGGCGGGCTGCGTCCGCCGCTCGGCCGACCGGACCGGCTCGAGATCGCCCTGCCCGACATCCCGACCCGAGCCACGCCGTCCACCGCCGCGATCCAGGTGATCCGGTCCGGCCGCGGCTCCTACGACGCGATGATCCGGGTCGCCAAGCCGTTCACGGTGCGCCTCACCATGGCGACCGAGGACGGGCGGTCCCAGGTCTCCCGCAAGGTCACCTGACGGTCGCCCGCACCCCGACGTGGGGGCCCGCGCCCCCCTGTGCGCGGGCCCCCACGTCAACGTGCGCCGGTCACGGGACCGGGACGGAGTCCACCCAGCTCGTGCCGGCGGAGCGGTACCCGTCGACCCGCGCGGTGACCTCGGCCGGGCTCACCACCTCGTCCTTGGCGTGGTAGAACCAGTCGACCTGCTGGGTGTACGTGCGAGGTGAGCTGGTGACCTGACCGGCGTCGATGAACCAGAGGTTGAAGTTCACGGACTGCACGGTCTCGGGGTAGTAGTCGCCGCCGTGGGTCGCGAACAGCCGGCCGTCGACGTAGTACCGCATCTCCCCGTCCGCGACCTGCAGCACGAGGTCGTGCCAGCCGGCGTAGCTCTGGCGGCTCTCGGTGTGGGTGTTCACCGCGATCCACGGCTCGTTCTGGTAGGTCTCCCACGACGTCGCGTAGAGGATGTTCGCCGGCTCGCCCCACCCGCCGTTGGGCAGGTACTCGAAGTCCTGCTCGGAGTAGTCCGGGTCGAGGTCCCGGGACAGCGGCGTGATCGTGAAGAACGTCTCGACGACGTGGTCCCCGTCCGGCCCGCTCACCGGCGCGTCGGTGAAGAACACCCGCGCGGCGTAGGTGCCCTCGAGGAACTTGCGCTGGTGCAGCACCTCCGAGTGCCGCGTCCCGGCACCCGTGCCGTCGGTCGACGAGGTGAGCTGGAGGGACCTGTTGCTGCCCGAGACGGTCGGGAACGTCACGTTCTCCTTCGACCAGGTCGCCCCCGGGATGCCCGGGCCACCGGCGTTGGTGCGGACCGTCCACCGGTGCTCGGTGATCGCGGGGTCGTCGGAGCTCGCGTAGCTGAAGTCGTCGAACACGACCTGGCCGTCACCGGGCGGCGTGGTCGGGTCGGGGTCGGGGTCCGGCGTGGGTCCGCCGCCGGTGGGCGGGGTCCCGGAGACGACCGCGCCGTCGACGAGCACGGCGATCCGCGACGACGCGGCGTAGGCGCTGCGCGGGTGGTAGCTGTAGTCGTCGCTCTGCGTGATGCGCTGCCAGTCCGAGCGGTAGTAGCGCAGCTGCAGGTCGCCGGTGCTCGCACCGGGCGCGAGGGTGCCGGACGTGAACCCGACCTCGAGATAGCGGTCGGCACCCGGGTCCCCGCCCGCGATGGTCCCGAACGTCCCGGTCACGGTCGAGCAGGACACGACGGCCCACGAGCAGGCGAACCGGTACTGCTGCTGCGGCGAGTCGGCGCCGAAGTAGTACCGGATCTTCACCGAGCTCAGGGCGATCGGGGACGACCCGTTGTTGCGCAGGACGAACCACGGCTCGACCTGGTCGACGCGGGGACCGGACGCGCTCGTGCGGTACTGCAGGTCGATCGAGGGTGCGGCGTGGGCCGACGGGACGACGCCCGCGGCGACCACGGCCGCCACGGCGGCGCCCGCCCACCACGCCCGCTGTCGGATCTTCATCGGGTTCTCCTTCTTCTAGGTGCCCTGGCCCAGGCGGGC
Organism: uncultured Actinotalea sp.; assembly: GCA_963521045.1. GTDB lineage: Bacteria > Actinomycetota > Actinomycetes > Actinomycetales > Cellulomonadaceae > Actinotalea. Next base: position 3,156 of record CAUQTR010000142.1, on the reverse strand, counting down.
GAGGTGCGTCGGGAGTCGGCGGAGGAAGCCGTCGTAGGAGCTCGTCGTCCCCCACGCCACCTCGGCGAACGCGCACAGGCGGGGGAACGCCTGCCGCTCGACGTCGGCCGGCGTCGGGAGGTGCTCGGTCCACAGCTGGGCCTGCACGCCGAGCACCCGGCCGCCTGCGCGCGCGGACGTGCCCACCGTGGCGGCGGGGTCGAACGCGTAGACGTCCGCGAGCGGGAGCACGCGGTCCGGGCCGAACGGCCCGTCCTGGACCTGCGTCGGGTAGTCGAGGTACGTCCGGGTGTGCGGGGCGAGCACGACGTCGTGGCCCGCCTCCACCGCGACCCGTCCGCCGGCCTCGTCGAGCCACGGCATCGCGACGGCGCCGGTCGGCGCACCGGGCTTCTCGTACCAGAACACCGCGCGACGCCCGCGCGCCTCGACGTGCTCGGCGAGCCGCCCTGTGAACCAGGCGCACACGGCCTCCGGGCCGGCCAGGCCGAGCTCCGCGATCCGCTGCGTCGCGCGCGGGTCGGCCGCCCACTCGCCGGGCAGGCACTCGTCGCCGCCGAGGTGCACGTACGGCCCGGGGAACAGGTCCATCACCTCGTCGAGCACCTCGCGGAAGAACTCGACCGTGCTCTCCTCGAGGTTCAGCGTGTGCTCGCTGATGCCCCACTCGCGCCACACCTCGAGGGGCGCGGCGGGGTCGTTGCCCAGCTCGGGGTACGCCGCGAGCGCGGCCTGGACGTGGCCCGGGAGGTTGATCTCGGGCACGACGGTCACGTGGCGGGCCGCGGCGTACGCGACGATCTCCCGGACGTCGTCGTGCGTGTAGTGCTCGCCGCTCACCTCCGTCAGACGCGGGTGCCGCTCGACGTGCAGGCGCCAGCCCTGGTCGTCGGTGAGGTGCAGCTGCAGCACGTTGAGCCGGTGCTCGGCCAGCAGGTCGACGAGACGCAGGACGAACGGCTTCGGCATGAAGTGCCTCGCGGTGTCGAGCATGACCCCGCGCCAGGCGAACGCCGGCTCGTCGGCGATGGTCCCGACGGGCACGCGGTCGAGCGCCCGCAACGTGGCCCGGCCGTAGTGCTCGCCCGCGGGCCCACCGCTGGTGAGCGTGACCGCGCCCGGTTCGACGTCGAGCCGGTACCCCTCGGGGTGCAGGGCCGGGTCGCGCACCGTGCGCACGACCGCGGGGTCGACGACGATCACGGCGCCGGTGGCCCGGACGTGCCGTGGCCGTGGGACGAGCATGAGCTCGTCCCCGTGTGCGTCAGTCACCTGCGGTCCTCTCCTCGTGCGGCTGTCGGGTCGTGCGGGTGGTCCGAGGTGCGTGCGGTTCGACCCGGGCGCACGGCGGCGGGCACCGCGTCAGCCCTTCACGGCGCCGGCGACGATGCCGGAGGTCACGCGGCGCTGGAGGACCAGGAACACGGCGAGGACGGGGAGCATGAACAGCGAGGAGGCGGCCATGGTGGCGCCCCAGTCCGTGCCGAAGACGTTGCCGAACGAGGAGAGCCAGACCGGCAGGGTGCGGTTGTCCTGGTTCTTGATGATCAGCGCGTTGGCGAACGCGAACTCGTTCCAGGCCGTGATGAAGCCGAACAGCGAGGTCGACATCAGGCCCGGAGCGAGCAGCGGGAGGACGACCCGGCGGAACGCCTGGAGCCGGCTCGCCCCGTCGAGCTGCGCCGCCTCCTCGAGCTCGGGCGGGACGGAGGCGAGGAACCCCCGCAGCGTGACGATCGTGAACGGCAGGGTGCTCATGAAGTAGATGAGGGTGAGCAGCCCGAGCGTGTCGAGCATCCCGGTGTCGCGGGCGATGATGAACATCGGGATGAGCAGGGCCTCCCACGGCGCCATCTGGGCGATGAAGACCATGAGGATGAAGCCCTGACGCCCGCGCCAGCGCAGCCGCGCCACCGCGAACGCCGCCATGAGCCCGATCACCAGGGCCAGCAGCACCGCGCTGACCGAGACCAGCGCGCTGTTGCGCCAGAAGACCCAGAACCCGTCGACGGAGACGGCATCGCGGAAGTGCTCGATCGTGGGGTGCAGCGGGAGGAGCTGGGGGGTGTCGGCCTGGATGTCCGGTGCCGGCTTGAAGGCGGTCGAGACCATCCAGTAGACGGGGAACACGGACACCACGACGACGACGAGGGCGGCGAGGTTGAGCGGCACCGCTCGGACGGCGCGGCGGCCGCGGGGTGGCAGGAGGCGGGGCGACGTCATGCCGCGCCCTCCGTCCGGTACAGGTGCCGCAGGTGCGGCACGAGGACGACGAGCAGGATGAGGACGGTCAGGGTCGAGATCACGGCGCCGAGGTCGTACTTCTGCAGCGACTGCGCGACCTGGAAGGCGTAGACGGGCAAGGTCGTCGTCGCGCCACCCGGGCCGCCCTGGCTGACGGCCCAGATCTGCGCGAAGCACTTGAACACCCAGATGATCTCGAGCGACGTGATCAGGCCGAACAGCGGCCGCAGGATCGGGAACGTGATGACGCGGAAGATCTGCGGGGTGCTCGCCCCGTCGATCCGGGCGGACTCGAAGAGCTCGCCGGGGATCGTCGTCAGGCCGGCGTAGAGGGTCAGCGCCGCGAACGGCACCGACTGCCAGACCACGAGCAGGACGAGGATGACGAAGGTGGCGTCACCGTCGGCGAACCACGTGTACGCGTCGAACTGCTCGAGCCCGAGGCTGGTCAGGACCCAGTTCACGACGCCCAGCCGGGACTGGAACATCCACTGGAACACGGTGGTCGCGGCGAGCACCGGGACCGCCCAGACCAGCACGAGGGCGCTCATCGTCGTGAGCCGCATCCGGGGGCCGAGCCGCGCCAGCATCAGGGCGATGAGGGTCGAGAGCACCATGATCAGGACGACGTTGACGGCGGTCCACAGCAGCGTCCGGCGCAGCACCGCCCACAGCTCGGCGCTCGCGAGGACCTCGCGGTAGTTGTCGAGCGCGACCCAGGCGGCGCCGCCGTTGATGAGCTCGCCCAGCCCGAACCGCTGCAGCGAGATCACCACGCTGCGCACGAGCGGGTAGAACAGCAGCAGGACGGTGCCCGCGACGGTCGGGAGGACGAGCAGGTAGGGCCACACCGGTGCGCGGCGCCGGGCGCGGGCACGGGCACCGCGCCGGGCGGGGGGCCGCCCCCCCCCC
>CAUQTR010000141.1:0-5588 GCA_963521045.1 uncultured Actinotalea sp. | reverse complement strand
GGGGGGGGGTGGGTGGGGGTGCGGCACACCTCACCGCGGCGCGGGCCCCCGCCGACCCCCCATGCCGCGCGCGCACGCTGGGGGGCCGGGGGGGTATCGCCGCCCCGGGCCCCTCTGCTTGTCACCGACCGGTCAGGCCGGCCTCACCTCGAGGTCAGCCGACCTCGCCGAACTCCGACTTCGAGAACGTGTAGGTGTTGTCCTCGCCGAACTGGTAGACGCCGATGTACGCGGACGACGGGTCGTTGTCCGCGTTGAACGGCCCGACACCGGACTGCGCCTCGTAGTCGATGTCCTCGCCGGCCTCGATGAGCTCGACGCAGTCGGCGAACGTCGAGCACTTCTCGCCGCCGTCGGCGCCCGAGACGGCCGCCATGTTCTCCTGGATGGTGGGGCCGTCGGTCGCGCCGCCCTTGACCGCCGCGAGGGCCGCCAGGATGGTCGCGTCGTACGACTCCGCCGCGTAGGAGAAGTCCTGCAGGTCGGCGTTGATCTCGAGCAGGCGACCCTGGAACTCGTCGCTCGGGAACGCACCGGGCAGGGTGCCCTGCGCCCCGGTCAGCAGACCCGGGTCGAAGGTGTCCGAGAAGTTCTGCAGGTTGCCGTCGACCAGGTAGACCTTCGACATGTCGAAGCCCTGCGTGGCCAGCTCGGGGAGGATGAGGGGCGTCTGGTCCGTGAACGCGATCACCGCGATGGCGTCGGGGCTCGTGGCCAGGGCCGTCGACACGATCGAGTTGAAGTTCTGCTCGGTCGGGTCGAACTCCTCACCCTCGTTGCCGTACGTGATCGTGCCGCCCGCCTCCTCGACGGTCGCCTGGACCACGTTGCGCAGGCTGATGCCGTAGTCGTCGTTGAAGACGAGGACGCCGACGTTCGTGGCACCGTCACCGAGGATGAGGTTGCCGAGGGCCGCGCCCTGGACCGTGTCCGGCGGGGCCGTGCGGAAGTAGAACGGGTCGTAGCCCGACAGGTCCGTCGCCGTGTTCGCCGGCGAGATCTGGACGATCTCGGCGCCGGTCACGTCGTCGATGACGTTGCGCGTCACCGAGGACGACGCCGCACCGATGATGACGGACACGTCCTGGCTGATGAGGTCCGTGACGGACTGCGTCGCGACCTCGGCGTGCTCGGCGTCGGAGGAGTCCGTGTGGACGATCTCGATGTCGGCACCGAGGACGCCACCCGCCTCGTTGATCTCCGCGGCCGCGAGATCGACACCGGCGATCTCGGGGGGGCCGAGCTGCGCGAGCGAACCGGTCTGCGGAAGGAGCGTGCCGACGATCAGCGGGCTGCTCTCCGCAGCATCACCGCCACCGGTCGTCTCCTCACCCTCACCGCCCCCATCGCCACCGCCGGAGCAGGCGGTGAGCACGAGGGCGACAGCACCGGTCAGCGCAGCCGCGCGGACCGCGTAGGTGGATCTCTTCATACGGAGGCTCCCTTGAGCACGAGTTCTCCCGCACGGAGCAGGACCTTCGTCCGGTGCGGGACTGTGCTCGGAAAGGTACCCCGGATGTGTGTCCGAAGTGTGACATGTGGCGTACCGGATGCGGTCGTTGCCGAGTTGTGACCAACGTCCTGACCTGCGGCAGCGCGTCGGGACGACCCACAGCGGGATCCGAGTGGCACGAGAGCCCGCCGAGCCGGCGCGCCTCGCGGCCGCCGTCAGGAGGCGGCGCCGCCGACCTGCTCGATGACGGCGTCGGCGACCTCACGCATCGTGAGGCGGCGGTCCATCGACGTCTTCTGGATCCAGCGGAACGACTCGGGCTCGGTCAGGCCCATCTTGGTCATCAGCAGGCCCTTGGCGCGGTCGACGCGCTTGCGGGTCTCGAACCGGTCGGCGAGGTCGGCGACCTCGGCCTCCAGTGCGCTGATCTGGCTGTAGCGGGAGATCGCGATCTCGACCGCCGGCAGCAGGTCCGCCGGGGTGAACGGCTTGATGACGTACGCCATCGCGCCGGCGTCCCGCGCGCGCTCGACCAGCTCGGTCTGCGAGAAGGCCGTGAGGAGGACGACCGGGGCGGCGTGCTCCTTGCCGATCTTCTCCGCGGCGCTGATGCCGTCCATGACGGGCATCTTGACGTCCATCACGACGACGTCCGGCTTGAGCTCCATCGCGAGCCTCACCGCCGTCTCGCCGTCGCCCGCCTCGCCGACGACGTCGAACCCGGCGTCGCGCAGGGTCTCGACGACGTCCATCCGGATGAGTGCCTCGTCCTCGGCCACGACCGCACGGCGCGCGGGCCTGGCCCGCGACGTGTCGGGAGCCGGGCCGGGACCGCCCACGGGCAGGTCGAGGTCAGGGGTCTGCGGCACGTCACTCTCGGTCACGGCGCTAGCCTAGTGGAGTCGGCCATGCCGTCCGCCCCGCGCTCGCCGGTGGGTCGGCGCGGGCCGGCGACGGCCACCCGGCAACCGGGCGCGGCCCGTGCCCCGATAGCCCAACCGGCAGAGGCGTTCGGCTCAAACCCGATCCAGTGTGGGTTCGAATCCCACTCGGGGCACACGTGCCGGCCGGCTCACTAGGCTGCACCCGTGAGCTCGCACCCCGGCACCGTGAGCACCGTCGCCGCGGGCACGCCCCCGGACGGCGCCGAGCCGGGGGGCCGCGACGACACCGCGGACGCCCCGGACGGTGGGCCCGCACGTGGACGAGGACGTCCTCGCGACCCGCAGCTCGAGGAGCGGGCGCACCGGGCGGCTCTCCAGGTCTTCGGGGAGAAGGGCTGGACGGCCCTCACGATGGACGAGATCGCCGCGCGCGCGCGGATGGGCAAGTCGTCGCTGTACCTGCGCTGGCCGGACAAGGCGAGCCTCCTCGCGGCGGCCCTCCGCGCGGTGCAGACCCCGCAGGGCCCGGCCGTCGACACCGCCCAGGAGGACCCGGCTCGCGGACCGGTGGACCCCGCCTCCCCCGAGCAGCCGGAGGCGCCCGTCGAGGAGCTGTCGCTGCGCGACTATCTGGTGGCCCACGCGCGCCGCCGGGCCGACCTGTACCTCGGTGAGCACGGCCTGGCGATGCTCCGGCTGTACGCCGAGGCGCGGGCGCACGAGGCGATCTTCGCGGAGATCCGGGAGGAGGCGATCAGCCAGTTCGTCCGGGAGGAGCGGCGGCGCGTCGAGGCGGCCGTCCGTGCGGGCGACCTTCCTCCGACGGCGTCGCCGATGAGGATCCTCGACGCGGTCGAGGGCGCGATCTTCATGCACATCCTGGTGACGCCGCCCGAGCTGCTCCCCCGCGTCCGTCAGGGCCTCGCGGCCTACATCGACGCGATGGTCGACGACCAGCTCCGGGCCGCGGGGTTCAGCCCTCGCGGAAGCTGACGCCGAACCCTCCGCGGGGGTAGCGCCAGCGCAGGGCACCGGGCGCGGCCACGGCCAGGCAGGTCCCGCACTCGAGGCACGCCGCCTGGTCGACGAGCACCTCACCGTCCTGCTCGCTGTACACGCCCGCCGGGCAGACCGCGATGATCCGCGCGGTCGTCCCCGTGCTGCGGCACAGCTCCTGGTCGACCTCGATGTGGGACTCGTCCTCGTCGAGCACGAACCTGTTGGCGGCGAGCCGCTCCGGAACCGTCGTCGTCCTCACAGTGCCCGCACCCCTGCCCATCCGTCGCTGACCAGCTGTCGCACCGTGACCGGTGACTTCTTGAGGGCGCCGCGCGCCACCTGCACGAGGTGCTTCCTCGGCGTCCCGTCCAGGCTGAACACGTCCCGGAACAGGCTCGCGGCGAGCTCGCCGTACGCGCCGTACATGCCCGTGCGCTCGAGGAACGACGGCGCCTTGGCGTACGTCCTCAGGTCGGCCATCACGAAGCTCGCGTCGAGGTGACGCCGGTAGGCCGCGAGGCCCGTCGCGGAGACGTCGCCCGCGGCGATCGCCTCGCCGATGCCCCTCGCTGCCGCGATCGCCGAGCCGATCGCGAGGTCCATGCCGCGGACGGTGAGGCCCGAGTTGATCGTCAGCCCCGCCGCCTCCCCGATGACGACCATGCCGCCGGTGGCGACCTCGCCGAGCATGTCCAGGCCGCCCTCGGCCACGAGGTGCGAGCCGTACTCGACCACCTCTCCGTCGCGCACGTACGGGGCGAGGCCCGGGTGCGCGAGGAAGTGCTCGAAGACGTCGATCGCCTTGCGACCCGACCGCACGAGGTCGTCGAGCCGGAGCACGACGCCGACCGAGAGCGACTCGGCGTTCGTGTAGAGGAACCCGCCCCCGCCGATGCCCTGGGTGCAGTCGCCGACGATCGCGTGGGCCGCGCCCTGGTCCCCCGTGACGCCGAAGCGGTCCTCGATCACCGAGCGAGGCAGCGACACGACGGCCTTGACCCCGAGCGCCACGTGGTGCTCGGCCGGCTTCGCGCGCAGGCCGATGCTGCGGGCGAGGAAGGAGTTGACGCCGTCGGCGGCGACGACCACACGTGCCCGCAGCTCGTCGTCGCCGGCCCGGACGCCCACGACCTGCGGCGTCCCGTCCGGTCCCGGCTCGCGCAGGAGCTCGTCGACCCGGACGCCCGGCATGAGGAACACGCCTGCCTCCTCGGCCCGCTCGGCGAGCCAGGGGTCGAAGCGCGCGCGCAGCACCGTGACGGCGTTGACCGGCTCGGCGAGCGGGCCGCCCGTGTAGTCGATCGCGACCGACGAGTCCGGCGTGAGGAAGGTGGTCACGTGCCGTGTGATCCGGCGCTCGACCGGCGCCTCGTCCGCGTACCCCGGGAAGACGTCGTCGAGCACGCGCCCGTAGAGCACACCGCCCGAGAGGTTCTTCGTCCCCGGGGTCTCACCGCGCTCGATGAGCACGACCTGCAGGCCCTGCCGCGCGAGCAGCGTCGCGGCGACCGCACCGGCCGGGCCCGCCCCGACGACGACGACGTCGAAGTCGGGTTCGACCGCGGTCACCGGTTCGCCCGCAGGGCGGCGGTGAGCGCGGGCAGCACCTCGTACAGGTCCCCGACGACGCCGTAGTCGCACTGGCGGAAGATCGGTGCGGCCTTGTCGCTGTTGACGGCCACGATGACCTTCGCCCCGCGCACGCCGACCATGTGCTGGAGCTGGCCGGAGATGCCCACGGCGAGGTAGAGGTCGGGCGCGACGTGCTGCCCGGAGATGCCGATGTACCGCTCCTTGGCGAGCCAGTCGACACCCTCCGCGAGCGGGCGGGAGCACGCGAGCTCCCCGCCGAGCGCGTCGGTCAGCTCCTGGACGAGCGCCAGGTCGGCCTGCGCCTTGAGGCCACGGCCGACGGCGACCACGGTCCGGGCGGCGCCGAGGTCCACCCCGGCCTGCTCCTTGACCTTCGTCTCGAGCACGCGCGCGTCACCGCGCAGCGCGGGAGCGACCTCCTCGACGGGGACGGGGGCACCGGCCGCGACGACGTCGCCGCCGGCCTCGACCGCCAGGACGGTCGTGCCGGCGGACACCGCGGAGCGGTGGTCGCTGACCCCGCCGAGCACGGAGCGGCTGACGACCACCCGGCCGTCGGACAGCTCGACCGAGCCGATGCCCGACAGGACCGGGGCCTGGAGCCGCGCGGCGACCGCGCCGAGCAGCGCCCGGCCCGCGGGGGTCGTGGCACCCACGAC
>CAUQTR010000140.1:0-5596 GCA_963521045.1 uncultured Actinotalea sp. | reverse complement strand
GCGGTCGGGCGGCGTGCGACCGGGCGACCGCGTCGCGTGGGCCGGACGCAACGAGCCGGCGCTGCTGCTGACCCTCCTCGCCGCGCAGTGGCTCGGGGCCGTCTTCGTCCCCCTCAACTTCCGGCTGACCACGGCCGAGGCGCACCTCGCGCTCGAGCACTGCGCGCCGCACACCGTGGTCGTGGACCCCGAGCTCGAGGCGGTCTACCGGCCGCTGCACGGCACGGCTGCGGTCCGGCGCTGGCTCACCGCCGCCGAGGCCGAGGACGCCCGTCCCGCCGACCTCGAGCGGCGCGCCGCCGCGCCCGACGAGCTCGCCGTCATCATCCACACCTCGGGCACCTCGGGCCGCCCCAAGGGCGTCATGCTCACGCACGCCAACCTGTGGTGGAGCGCCCGGTCGATGGGCGCCGTGGTCGACACCCGGCCCGACGACGTCACCCTGGTCGCGGCGCCGCTGTTCCACATCGCCGGACTCAACTGCTTCACGCTCGACGCGCTGCGACGCGGTGCGACGGTGGTGCTGCGCCGCGCGTTCGACGCCGCGCGCACGCTGCAGGACCTGGCCGGCGGTGTGACCACCGTCTTCGGTGTCCCGGCGATGTACTCCGCCGTCGCCAGGCTGCCCGAGTTCGCGACCGCCGACCTCTCCGGCGTGCGCACGGCCGTCGTCGGCGGCGCGTCGGCGCAGGCCGAGCTGGTCGGCCTGTTCGCGCCGCGCGGCATGACACTGCGACCGTCCTGGGGCATGACCGAGCTCGCCGGCGGCGGGACCGCGCTGCCGACCGACGCGTGCGCCGCGAAGCCGTGCTCGGTCGGCATCCCGCTGCCGTACCTGGACGTCGCGCTCCGTGCGCCGGACGGCACCCTCGTCGTCGGACCCGGTGTGCTCGGCGAGGTCTGGGCGCGCGGGCCCCAGGTGACCGCGGGCTACTGGGAGGACGACGAGCTCACGGCACGGACGATCGGGCCGGACGGCTGGCTCCGGACGGGTGACCTCGGCTCGTGGGACGCGGACGGCTGCCTCACGCTCAGCGGCCGGACGGGGGAGGTCATCAACACGGGTGGCGAGAAGGTCTCGCCGGGCGAGGTCGAGCTCGCGCTGCGGGACCTCGACGTCGGCGACGTGGTCGTCGTCGGCGCGCCGGACCCGCTGTGGGGAGAGACCGTCGTCGCGGTGCTCGAGTGCCCGGAGGGACGCACACCCAGCCTCGACGAGGTGCGCGCGGCGGCGGGCCGGACGCTCGCCCGGTACAAGCTCCCGACCCGGGTCCTCGCGACGCCCGCGCTGCCCCGCTCCTCGAGCGGGAAAATCGACCGTGCGGCGGTGCGGGCCCTGCTCTGACGTGCGGGCCCCCCGCGCAGCCGCATGTGCGCCACCCGGGGTCGACGACCGCGTCGGCTACACCCGGACGCTGTCCACCGCCCCGTATCGGGACTCGAGCGCCACCTCGCGGGCGAGGACCTGCCCTTGGGGAGGTTGGACATCCATCACATCCCTGAAAGCCCAGAGGCTTTCGCGTGCCGAAGCCCGAGTGCGAGGACTGCGATCGCCATCACGTTGAGGACACCGTTGAGAGCAGCGACGCCTTCGAAGGCCCACCAACGTGCTACCACGCCCCCGGCCGCGGCCCCGAGCGGGAACGCGCCGAAGACCAGAGTCCGCGCCGCACCGAGAACTCTGCCCATGACGGCAGCCGGGATGACCTTTTGTCGGTACGTGACCCCGATGACGTTGGAGACACCGAAACCGAACCCCCAGAGCACGAACGCGGCCACGAGCAGGGGAACCGCTGCGTCGCGATTCCTCGTGAGAGCCAAGAGGGGAACGGACCCGAGAACGACGACGAGATACACCACTACGAGGATCGTCCTGTTCTCCATCCGCGTCGACCATGGTTCTGCGGAGAGGTTCCCGACGACGGTCCCGAACGCAACGGCCGCCATGATGGTGGCCGCGACGAACTCGGAGAGGCCCCAGAGATCCATGGCGTAGGCGAAGTAGACGCTCTGGAAGGCCATCAGCGCCATGTTGGAGATCGCTCCGGCACCGATGAGGGCCATGAGCACTGGCTGCTTGCCCAGTTCCGAGAATCCTCGGCCGAGCCGCGCGAGCCGCCGGCCGTCGACTTCGACGTCTTCGTCGTCCGAGATCGGGCGTTCGGGTTCCGGGAGTCTTCGGACGCAGAGTGCCGACGCCACGTAGGTAGCCGCGTTGAAGAACAGCGCCAACGGCGCTCCGATGGATGCGACGACAAGTCCCCCTAGGCCAGGGCCGGCGACGTTCGCCACTGTCCCCACGGTCTCGAGACTCGCGTTGGCACGTTTGCGTCGGTCCTCGGGGATCAGGATCGGGATGGCCGAGGAGAGCGCCAGGTCGAACACGATCCGGACGGTGCCCAGTCCGGCCGAGACCAGGACCAGCAGCCACAGCGTCAGGTACCCGGCCATCCATGTGATCGGAACGACGGAGAGGATGGTAGCCCGCGCCCAGTCCATCGCCACGGCAGTACGTCGCAGCGGAAGGCGGTCCACCTGGATGCCGAGCAAGACACTGAACAGCAAATTCGGCAAGTACCGGGCGACGCTGACGATGCTGAGCTCGAGGGCACCGGCATCGAGGACGGTGACAGCGACGAGCGGGATCGCCACGTTCCCGATGACCGTCCCGGTCAGAGCCCAGGCTTGCGACGCCATGATCCAACGGAACGGCGCAAGGCGCCAGACGGAGCCCGCCTTCGTTCCCCGGCCGGATCGCACGCCGCTGCTGCTCACCGGAGGAGCTCGATCTCTGCTCCGCTGACCTTGTCCAGCGTGAGCCTTCCGGCCCGGGCTACCGGGAAGAACCAGAGGAGCTCCCGCCCTTGCGCGATCTCCCGAGTGCCCCCGACGGGCGGGAGGGACACGATCGCGTTCAGCGACGCCATGAACGTCCCCGTTCCTCTCACGACCGCGGTGCGCCCGGGGTTCTCCGTACCCGAGTGCGCCTGCGCCCTCGCGCCTCTCAGGCGGCGGGTGCGACCTGAGTGGTCATGATGGTCTCGAACTCCACGGGACCAGGCGAGGTCGCGGGTGGTGATCGGAGCGGCGAGCCAGCGGTCGTAGGTCTGACGAACGGTTGGACCACTTTCCCGGCAGGTGCGTCTGGGACAGGTAGGCCGCCGGCGCGGCGTAGCACCGCCACGACCTCCCCGCGGGGCTCCATCATCACCGGCCCTCGATCCGCGGTGACTACACCCCGAACGCGGTCCAGCGTCCTTCGGAGACCACCTCGACGGCGCCGTCGACGACGGAGATGGCCGTCTGCTCGTCGATCGCGTACGCAGGGCCGCCGAGGTCCTCGGCCCACTGCTGCGCGTGGGCCAGGGTGTTGCCCGGGAAGGCGTCCAGGTGGGGGAAGATCGAGAAGTCGACGACGCCCAGCGTGCGGTCGTCGGGCGCGGCGGGCCACTCGACGAAGAACGACCCGATCCGGGGCGTCATCACCATGCTTCCCGCGCTGACGCCCACCCAGACCGTGTCCGTCAGCGACGGCAGCAGGGCGGCCAGCCCGGACTCGCGCATCCAGTGGGCCAGGTAGGTGGCGTCGCCTCCGTCGACCAGGAGCACGTCGGCCTCCCGGACCCACGGGACCCAGCGGTCCGCGCCGATCGTGGGCAGCGCGGTGAGCTCGAGGACGCCGAGCGACGCCCATCCCAGGCCCGAGAGGTGCTCGAAGCCGGCGTCCGCGGCGACCAGGCCCCGCACCGACGACGGACCGCACAGGGGGTGACCCCACTGCGCCGTCGGGACGACGAGCGCGTCCGCCTCGGCGACCGGCTTGCCGAGGAGCCGGACGAGCGCCCCGTGGATGCTCGGGTTCGTGACACCGCCGGACGTGAGCAACAGCTTCACCGTGCCTCCTCGGTCGTGCGTCGGACGTGGAGCCCCTGGACGTCCTCGCGGACGCCGGCGTCAGAAGCCTGGCCGAACGGGTCGCCCCCCTGGCCCAGGCGCACGCGCGGTCGGCCCGCACCTCGCAGCGCCGCGTCGGTGACGCGGGAGGCGACCCCTCGAGCACGACGTCGAGCCCACGAGAGTCAGCGCGCGTCCCGGTCGGCCGCGATCGCGACGTCGCGCTCCTCGACCGCGGTCTGCGCCTGGGGCTCGTCGATCTGCGTGCTGACGTCCGGGGAACGCTGGGCGAGCATCCGGTGGATCGTCAGGTGCATCCACACGGCGCTGATCGCCGTGAGGACGAAGAGCAGGAAGAACGTGGACTGCGGCATCCCGGTCCACGCCTGGAGGTAGGCGAACATCGGCGGCAGGAAGAACCCGCCGAGGGCTCCGAGGGTGCCGACGAGGCCGCCGACGGCCCCGACGTCCGCGGGGAAGTACTCCGGGATGTGCTTGAAGACCGCCGCCTTGCCGATCCCCATCGCGACGCCCACCACGAGGACGAGCGCGGTGAAGGACCCCACGTTCAGCTCGAAGGGCAGGACCTGCCGCTCCCCGGATGCGTCGACGTCCTGCGAGACGCGGAGCACGATGTAGCCGTACGGCATCATCAGCACGCCCGTGGCCACGAGCATCGTGGCGAACGTCCCGTACATGACGACCCGCGCGCCGAACCGGTCCGCGAGGTGGCCTCCGAGGGGGCGCAGGAGGCTGGCCGGGAAGATGAACAGCGCGGTGAGCAGCGCCGCCGTCGCGAGCGGGACGTCGAACACGTCCACGTAGTACTTCGGCAGCCAGGCCGACAGGGCGACGTACGCACCGAACACGACGAGGTAGTAGAGGCTGAAGCGCCAGACGCGCACGTCGCGCAGCGGCGCGAGCATCGAGCGCACGGAGCGGCCCCGGCCCGGCGTCGGGTCCCCGCGGGGCGTCAGCAGCCAGACCGCCGCGGCCATGAGCAGCAGGAGCGCGGCGTACAGGAGGGGGACGAAGCGCCAGCCGTCGAAGGTCAGGCCCAGCACGCCGAAGGTGGGGACGGCCGTGATGAGCGCCGGTCCGATGAGCTTGGTGACCGACGCACCGACGTTGCCCGCGCCGAACACCCCCAGCGCGAACCCCTGACGTCCGCGCGGGAACCACGCCGAGTTCCAGGCGATCCCGACGCTGAAGGCGTTACCCGCGAAGCCGGCGAAGAACGCGAAGACGAGGAGCATCGCGAACGTCGACGCCTGCGACACCAGGAAGGTGGGCACGGCGGTCGCCACGAGCATGGTGATGAAGACGCGGCGTCCGCCGAACCGGTCCGCGAGGAGACCGGCGGGCAACCGCCACAGCGCGCCGTTGAGGATCGCCGTCGCGGTCAGCCAGGACAGCTCGACGTCGCTCAGGCCGAACTCGTCCCGGATCGGGATCCCGAGCACACCGAACATCAGCCACACCGCGAACATCAGCGTGAACCCGCTCGTGGACAGCGTCAGCACGCGCCGCCGAGCGCCCGCGGCGGCGTCCGCCTGCGCCGCGGTGCGGGTGCGTCCCCTCACGTCCACCTCACCGTGTCGGTGTCGAAGGCTCCGCCCGTCGGGCCCTCGGCGCGCCCATGGTGGCACGGCCCCGCCCCGGACGACCTCGCTTCGCCGGCGTGGCGCGCGCTGATCCCTAC
>CAUQTR010000139.1:0-5618 GCA_963521045.1 uncultured Actinotalea sp. | reverse complement strand
GCAGCGAGCTGTGGGCGAAGGTCCGCGAGGTCGGCGCGGGGCTCGGCGCCGGCGCGCGCCACCTCGTCGGGCGCCGGACGCCCGCGCTCGCCCTCGGCGTCATGGCGGCGCACCGGTTCGTCTACGGCGTGACGTTCATCGCGAGCATCCTCATCGCACGCAACCTCCTGGCCGACCCGCGCGACAGCGCCGCGGGGCTCGGCGCGTTCGGCCTGGTGCTCGGCGCGACGGCCGTGGGGTTCGCCGCCGCCGTCGTGCTCACGCCGCTCGCGCACGAGCGGGTGACCCCCGAGCAGTGGATCGTCGTGTGCCTCACGGTCGGCGCCGTGAGCCAGGCGCTCCTGGCCGTCACCGCCGAACGCACGGCGGTGCTCGTCGGCGCCGGGCTGCTCGGCCTCGCGGCGCAGGGCACCAAGATCGCCGTCGACACGATCGTCCAGCGCGACACCGACGACGCCTTCCGGGGGCGGGCCTTCGCGCTCTACGACGTCCTCTACAACGCCGCGTTCGTGGGTGCGGCCGCCCTGGCCGCCGCGGTGCTCCCGGACACGGGCTGGTCCCGGCCGGCGTTCGCGGCGCTCGCGGTCGCCTACGTCCTCACCGCGTTGGCCCTGCGGGCCGGGGTCGCCCGCTCCGTGCCTCACGGTGAAGGCGTCGCGCCGCTCGCCTAAGATCGGCCCGTGCGCGACCTGACCGCTCCCGGGCCCCAGCCGGCCCACGCGCTGCCCACGGTCGTGGCGCTGGAGGACCTGGTGGACCACCCGCCCGGGGCGCTTCCCCCCGTGCTCGACGACCGACCGGCCGCGACCCTGCTCGTCGATCTCGACGCGGGCACGGTCGTCTACGCCAACGTGCTCGCCACCGAGCTCGCGCCCGGCCTCCGCCTCCCGGTGTCGCTGGCCGCGTGGTCCGAGGCCGCCGGGCTGAGGACCTCCGACGGCGTCCCGCTCGAGGAGGGCATCCGCTCGCTCGGCAGCGTGGCCGGCGGCTCCCCGGCGCGCGGGCTCGAGGTCAGCGCCGAGCGCGCGTCGGACACGTCGGCCGCGCGCGAGGCACTGTGGGTCGTCGGGGTCCCGCTGACCGACGCGCCCGCACCGCTCGCCCGCCAGGCGCTCGTCATCCTGCTGCCCATGCGGGAGGGCGCCCAGGTGCGCGCGCTCCAGGAGCTGGGCGACGACCTCCACGCGCGCGCCGCGATCGCGAGCGACCTCTCGTTCACCATCTCGGACCCGCGCCAGCCCGACGACCCGCTGATCTGGGTCAACCCGGCGTTCGAGCGGGTCACCGGCTACAGCGCCCAGGACGTGCTCGGGACGAACTGCCGCTTCCTCCAGGGTCCGCAGACCGACCGCGCCGTCGTCGCCCGGATCCGCGCGGCGCTCGACACCGGCTCGACGATCGCCGACACGGTGCTCAACTACCGCAAGGACGGGACGCCGTTCTGGAACCAGGTGGTGATCAGCCCGGTCCTGGACGAGGACGGCGTCGTGACGCACCACGTGGGCATCCAGGCCGACGTCACGGAGCGGGTGACGGCGCAGCTCGCGCGCGAGGCTGCCCTCGACGAGGTCCGCGTGGCGAGCAGCCGGCTCCAGCTGCTGGCCGAGGTGAGCCAGGGCCTCGCCCAGCACCTCGACTACACCGAGGCCGTCCAGACGCTCGCCGAGCTCACCGTCCCGCGCCTGGCGACGTGGGGCTTCGTCGCGGTGACGAACGACCGGGGCAGGTTCGACCGGTTGCACATCGTCTCGCGCGACCCCGAGCATGCCGCGGACGCCGCCGCGCTGGAGCACGAGGACATCTCGTGGCTCACCCGGTCGCCGTCGGTCAAGGCCGCCCTGCGCAGCGACGCGACGTTCGTCGCGGCGCCCTTCCCGGTCGACCTCGCGTCGCTGCCGGGGCGCACGACGCCGCACCAGCTCGAGCTGCTCCGCCGGCTGGGACTGGGCACGGCCATGGTCGTCCCGCTGCGCGCCCGTGACCGGGTGCTCGGCGTCCTCACGCTCGTCGACGCGGCGCCGGACGGCTTCACGCAGGAGCAGGTCATCACCGCGGCGCACATCGGCCACCGCGCGGGTCTCGGGCTCGACAACGTGCGGCTGTACCAGCGTGAGCAGGACGCGGCGCTGACGCTGCAGCGCAGCCTGCTGCCCGAGCTGCCGGACATCCCCGGCCTCGACGTGGCGGCCGCGTACGTCCCCGCCGTGCACCGCTCGCAGGTGGGCGGGGACTGGTTCGACGTGCTGCCGCTGCCCGACGGAGCCGTCGGGCTCGCGGTGGGCGACGTCGTCGGGCACGACCTGCGCGCCGCCGCCTCGATGGGCCAGCTCCGCTCCGTGCTGCGCTCGTACGCGTGGTCCGGCGAGGACGCCGGCAGCGTGGTCGCACGCCTGGACGAGCTCGTCCAGGGCCTCGGCATGGCCGACGTCGCGACCTGCGTCTACCTGCGCATCGAGGGCTCGACGCTGCGGTACAGCCGTGCGGGGCACCCACCGCCGTTCATCCGCAGCGCCGACGGGACCGTCACGGCCCTGGACGGCGCGCTCACGACGCCCGTCGGGGTGGCGTCCCCGACGACGGGTCACGTCGAGGCCGTGGTGGACCTGCCGCCCGGTGCGACGCTCGTCGTCTACACCGACGGCCTCGTCGAGCGCCGGGAGCGCCCGCTGCGCGCCGGCATCGAGCAGCTCCGTCAGACCCTGGCGGCGCTGCCCGAGGGGATGGACGCGCGGCAGACGTGCGACCACCTGGTCGAGATGCTCACGGGCGGGGTGCAGGAGGACGACGTCTGCGTGCTCGTCATCCGCCGCGCCGACGACTGACCGGCCGCCGCGCGTCAGCCCGCAGCGGCGGGGTCGGTCGGCCCGACGAGGTCCGTGACGACCTCCCAGTCCGCGACCGGCCCGGGGACGACGTCGAACAGCGGGTGCGGGTCGGGCAGCCCGACGTCGGACCAGCGCACGAGCACGTCCGGGCTGCGGTCGGCGAGCTTGCGCCGCAGGTGGAGCCACTCATGGGCGAGCTGGCCGTCGCTCACCTCGAGCCGCAGGTCGGGGTCCGCCGGGCCGAGCACGAGCGAGCGGTCGTAGGAGTAGCCCCGCCGCTCGGCCTCGTCGACCAGCGCGTGCAGGAAGGTGAGGACCGGGGCGCCCGGGTGGAGCGGCGGCTCGCCCGCCTCGATCCGCACGAGCTCGCCGACGACGAACCGGCGCAGCTGCGGGTGGTTGCGGTAGCCCCGGGTGGTGCCGGTGAGCACCTTCTGCGCGAGCAGGCCCTCGCGCCACGCCGCGGTGAGCCCCTGCCGGTCGAGGTAGCGGGGGTGGACGGACCAGAGCCTCACGGCAGGGTCGGCGCCGGACCGCCGCCGGCGTCCGCGGTGCGCGCGTCCCACCAGCGGCGCAGGGCGCGCTCGGCGTCGGCCCGGTCCTGCGGGCCGTGCTCCATCCGCAGCTCGAGGAGGAAGCGGTACGCCTCACCCACCTCGCGTCCGGGCCGGATGCCGAGGACGGCCATGATCTGCTCGCCGTCGAGGTCCGGCCGGATCGAGGCGAGCTCCTCCTTCTCCCGCAGCTCCGCGATGCGGCGCTCGAGGTCGTCGTAGGCGAAGGAGAGGCGCTCGGCCTTGCGCCGGTTGCGCGTGGTGCAGTCCGAGCGGGTCAGGCGGTGCAGCCGCTCGAGGAGCGGCCCGGCGTCCGTCACGTAGCGGCGCACCGCCGAGTCCGTCCAGCCACTCTCGCCGTAGCCGTGGAAGCGCAGGTGCAGCTCGGTCAGGCGTGCGACGGCCTGCACCGTCTCCTTGTCGAAGCGCAGGGCCTTGAGTCGGCGGGCCGCCAGCTTGGCCCCGACGACCTCGTGGTGGTGGAAGCTCACGCCCCCACCCGCCTCGAACCGCCGCGTCGCCGGCTTGCCGACGTCGTGCAGCAGGGCCGCCAGGCGCAGGACGAGGTCCGGGCCCGGCACCGGACCGGTGGGCCGCTCGTGCGTACCCGTCTCGAGGTCGATCGCCTGCGCGAGCACCGTGAGCGAGTGCTGGTAGACGTCCTTGTGGCGGTGGTGCTCGTCGATCTCGAGGCGCAGCGCGGGCAGCTCGGGCAGCACGACGTCGGCCAGGCCGGTGTCGACGAGGGCCGTGAGACCGGGCCGTGGGTCGGGGGCCAGCATGATCTTGACGAGCTCGTCGCGGACCCGCTCGGCGGAGACGATGGCGATCCGCTCGGCCATCCGCTCGATCGCGGTGCGCACGTCGTCCGACAGCGAGAAGCCGAGCTGCGCCACGAAGCGCGCGGCCCGCATCATCCGCAGGGGGTCGTCGTCGAAGGACTGCTCCGCCGTGACCGGGGTGCGCAGCAGGCCCCGCGCCAGGTCGGCCAGACCGTCGAAGGGGTCGACGAACGTCAGCGCGGGCAGGCGCACCGCCATCGCGTTCACCGTGAAGTCGCGCCGGGACAGGTCGCCCTCGAGCGAGTCCCCGAACGCGACGACGGGCTTGCGTGAGGCCCGGTCGTACTCGTCCGTCCGGTAGGTGGTGACCTCCACGACGACGTCGGGGGCGCCGCCCCGGGCGAACCGGCGCGCGCCGATCGTGCCGAACTCCCGGCCGATGTCCCAGTGGGCGTCGCCCCAGGCCGCGAGCACCGCCTGCGACTCGTCCGGCGTCGCCGACGTCGCGAAGTCGAGGTCGTTGCTCGTGCGACCGAGGAACGCGTCGCGGACCGGCCCGCCGACGAGCGCGAGCTCGTGACCCGCGCGGGCGAAGGCCTCGCCCAGCTCGACGGCGTCCGGCGCCAGCTCGGCGATGACCGTCAGCGCCCGGCGTCGGAGGGCGGCGAGCGCACCGGGCTCGGCGGGCGGCGGTGCGGGTGAGGTGGACACGGGACACCAGCGTGCCAGATGCCCCGGTGACCGCCGAGCCACAGGTCACGGCACCGGTGCAGACACCGGTCGTTACAGTGGCGGCATGTCCAGCGCCGTCCCCCACCCGCGGCCGGGGCCGGTGCCCACGCCGCCCGGGGGCCATGCGCTGCGCATCGACCCGCGGGTCACGCGCCGGCCGGTCCACACGCTGCCGGTCGTCGAGGAGACGTCGGCGGGAGGCCTCGTCGTCGTGCGCGACGCCGACCCGCCGCACGCGGCGGTGATCGCCCGGCGCAACCGCGCGGGGCGCCTCGAGTGGTGCCTGCCCAAGGGGCACCTCGAGGGGACGGAGACCCCCGCCGAGGCGGCCGTGCGGGAGATCGCCGAGGAGACGGGCATCGTCGGCGAAATCGTGCGGCGGCTCGGCACCATCGACTACTGGTTCACCGGGGCGGACCGGCGCGTCCACAAGGTGGTGCACCACTTCCTCCTCGAGGCCACGGGTGGCGTGCTGAGCATCGAGGGGGATCCGGACCAGGAGGCGGAGGACGTCGCCTGGGTCGCGTTGCGTGACCTGCCCGAGCGCCTCGCGTACCCGAACGAGCGACGGCTGGCGCTGGCCGCGAGCGCGGTGCTCGCCGGCGAGGCCGAGTGAGGGACCGATGAGGGCGGCACTGGTCCTGGTGCTGACGGCACTGCTCGCCGCGCCCGCGGCTGCGGGAGCGGTGACCGCCCACCCGGCGGCGGCGCCCGCAGCGGCGGAC
>CAUQTR010000138.1:0-5684 GCA_963521045.1 uncultured Actinotalea sp. | reverse complement strand
CGACGGCGCCGCCCCCGAGCCGCGCGTACGCGACCGCGACCGCGGACGCGACCGACGCCGGCACCTCCGGCGAGCCCGCCGCCTCCGTCCGGACATCCGCGTGCGCCAGCCGGAACGCCGCCGTGGTGACGACGAAGCCGTCGGGCACGTCGAACCCCGCGCGGACGAGCTCGCCGAGGTTGGCGCCCTTGCCGCCGGCGACTGCGAGGTCGGCACGTGAGAGCTCCGAGAACGGGCGGCACAGGTCGTCGGCCATGCCCACATGGTACGCCTTAGTGAACGGATCGTTCACTATTTACCGGTCGCCGTCGACCTCGTCCACCAGCCACCTCAGTCGCGCGACAGGGAACGCGGCGACGGGCCGACCGCTCTCGGGCCGCGCCCTCAGCCGAGCGTGCGAGTGGGGCGCAGAGCCCTCGTCGCGCCGGTCGGCGCGACGCTCGGCGGGCGATCCGACCAGCGCTGCTGCGGCACGACGGACCGGCGGGCGAGGTACTCCTCGACGCCGGCGACGTCGGTCGGGCGGGAGAAGAGGTAGCCCTGCGCGATGCCGCAGCCGAGGTCGGCGAGATGCCGCCGCTGCTCCTCGTCCTCGATGCCCTCCGCGACGACCGCGAGCCCGTACGCACGCCCGAGCTCGATGATCATGCGGACGAGCTCGTCGTCGCCGTCGCTCGCCGACCCCGAGACGAACGACCGGTCGATCTTCAGCACGTCGACCGGGAAGCGGCGCAGGTAGCCGAGCGAGGAGTAGCCGGTGCCGAAGTCGTCGAGGGCGACGGACACGCCCAGGCCCTTGAGCGCGCGCAGGCGGTCGACCATGCGCTCCTCACCGTCGAGGAGCACACCCTCGGTGATCTCGAGCAGCAGGGCGCGACCCGGGAGACCGGCGCTGTCGAGTGCACGGCGCACGTCGTCGAGGAAGCTCCGGTCGCGCAGCTGGTGGACCGAGACGTTCACCCCGACGGTGAGGTTCGGGTAGGTCCGCCGCAGTCCGGCGATGGTGCGGCACGCCTCCTCGAGGACCCAGCGCCCGATGGGCACGATGGCACCCGTCACCTCGGCGAGCGGCACGAAGTCGGTCGGGGGGACGGGCCCCGTCCGGGGGTTCGCCCACCGCAGCAGGGCCTCGATCCCGAGCGCCGCGCCCGTACGAAGGTCGACCACCGGCTGGTAGGCCAGGCTCAGCTCGCCACGATCCAGGGCACCGTGCAGGTCCGCCTGCAGCTCGAGCCGCCCGAGCAGCGCGACCCGCATCTCCGGGTCGTACACGAGGACCGCGCCGCCCCCGGCGGCCTTCGCGCGGTACATCGCGACGTCGGCGTGCCCGACGAGGGCGTCGGCCCGGACCCCGGGCTCGGTGAGCGCGTGGGCGACGCCGATGGTGGCACCGATGTACGCGACCTTGCCGTCGATGAGGAACGGCCGGGTCAGCTCGCGCAGCACCCTCTGGGCGACTGCCGTCACGTGCGCGGGCGTGCCGTCGAGGAGCACCGCGAACTCGTCGCCGCCGAAGCGGGCGACCGTCCCGGCCGACGTGAGCACGGAGCGCACGCGCCGGGTCACCTCGATGAGCAGGGTGTCCCCGGCCGCGTGACCCATCGTGTCGTTGACGGCCTTGAAGCGGTCGAGGTCGATGAAGAGCACGGAGGGCACCTTGTCCGGCTCGGCCTGACGCAGCGCCTGGTCCAGGCGGTCGAGGAACAGCTGCCGGTTCGGCGCCCCGGTGAGCGGGTCGTGGAACGCGTGCTCCATCGCCTCGACGGCCTGGGCGTCGGCGAGCGCGAGGCTCGCGTGCTCCGCGAAGGACTGGAGCAGCGCCTGGTCGGGGGCGCCAGCCGCCCGGTCCTGCGGCCACGCGACGAGCGAACCGACGGGCTCACCGTGGACGTGCACCGGCACCGTGGACGCGACCGACTCCGTCGACGCGACCGGGTCGGCACCGACGACGATCGGGTGGGCCGGGTCGAGCACGTCGTCGAGCACGAGGGCGACGTCGTGCCCCGGGAGCACCGCACGCGCGCCGTCGGTCACGGCGGCGAGGATGCTGGGCAGCGGCGCGCGGTGGGAGATGCGACGCTGGATGTCGAGCAGCACCTCGAGGACGCGCTGCTCCCCCCGCTGGCGCTCGAGCACCTGGATCATGTCGAGGGCCAGCCCCAGCGCGCCGGCCATGCCGAGCAGCAGGTTGCGGTCGCCGAGCGAGAACGGGCCCGTGGCTCGCGCGACGACGAGCCGTCCTCGCGTGCCTGCGGCCCACGCGGCGGCGATGGTGTGGAAGGTGCCCGCACGTCCGAGGTCGACGCTGCTGGTGCCGAGCGGGATCGCCGCCAGGTGGTCGACGGGCACGGCGTCGGGTCCGAAGCCGACGCCCGCGAGCACCACGTCCCCGATGACGACGGCGCCGATCTCGGCGTCGAACTCCTCGGCCCCGAGCTCGGCGGCGGAGCGCACGGCGCGGGCGACGTCCTGGCACCGGCTGAGGGCGCCCAGGAACTCCACCAGGCGGTGGTTCGACGCTCCGTCGGACGCGTGCATGGGGCCAGCCTGTCGTCGGGGGGTCTCGACCGCGCGCTCAGCCGAGCGCGAGGACCACAAGGGTCGCGTTGTGGACGCCGCGCGTGCCCTGGGTACGGGCGAACTCACCCTGCGTGTAGAAGCCGGCCAGCGGGACCCCGCCCAGCCGCTCGGACATCTCGACCGCCTCGTGGGCGATGCCCTCGTCGCCCAGGACGATCCGGCGGGCGGCGCAGTCGAACGCGATCGCTCCGATCGCGGGCACGCCCCCGAGGCCGTCGAGCGCCTCGTCGCACGCCGTACGGGTGCCCGCACCGACGGTGGCCGCATCCCCGTCCATGACGGAGACGACCGTGCCCTGGGGAACGTCGGCGCAGACCAGCGCGCGGTTCGCGTCGTCGAACGCGAGGATGGCGCGGATCTCCTCGCCGCCGGGCCGGGTGAGCCCGAACGGGTGCACGAGCGCGAGGGCGCGCCAGACCTCCGGGTCGTCGTACGACTCGCGCGGCGTGCCCACCGAGGCGAGGTAGTGGTCGAGCGCGGGCACGTCGTCGAGCCGGAGGATCCGCTCGCCGTCGCTCTCCGTGACGACGATCGGCTCGCCGACCTTCTCCCAGCCGTGACCGATCCCCACGCCCATGGGACCCGTGGAGCCGAGCGCGACGCCGATGACGACCCCGGTGAGCACCGTGCCGTTGTGGATCTGGAAGGTGCCGGTCATGGTGAGCTCGTCGCCGGCGCAGCCACCCACGAGAGGCACCGACGCACCCGCGACGCTGTAGGCCCCGCGCACGATCTCCGACCGCCCGCCCGCGAAGCCGTCGCACAGGAGCAGGAGCGTCCGGTGCGGACTGTCCTTCACACCGGCGACGCAGGCCGCCGCGGTCTCGCCCGCCACGCGCGACCCGTCGGCGAGGTCGCCCACGGACGTGCGCACGGTGAAGCCGGGGCCGCCGAGCGCGACGGCGACGAGGTGCCCGGAGCCCGCCTCGGGCCCGGCGATCTCGCCCGTCGTCGTGCAGCCGACGACCTCGACACCCTCCGGCAGCTCAGCCGCCGTGGTGCGCGCGACCTCGTGCACGTCGAGTGCGGGCGCTACGAAGAGGATGACGAGGGCGGCATCGCGGCCGCCCAGCGCGGCGCGCACGGCCTCGGTCGTGGCGGTGGCGGCGTCGGGGGACGTGGAGGACCCCACACCCACCCAGCGGTCGACGATCGTCGTTGTCTCCATGCCGTCACCATCGTCCGGCCGGAGGGCGATGTGAGCGATCCCATGCTGTGAGCGATCCCATGCGGCGCGGCCGCGTGGGCCCCAGCCGAGGGGAGGCTGACCCGGAGCGGCTACCCGCAGGAGGGCGGGAGACGACGGTCGGCGAGACGACGAAGGCCCCCGACCGCGCGTGACTGCGCCGGTGAGGGGCCTTCGAACTGTGCGCCCGGAGGGATTCGAACCCCCAACCTTCTGATCCGTAGTCAGATGCTCTATCCGTTGAGCTACGGGCGCGTGGCCACCAGGGCCGCGCACGAGGATACATGGCCGCGCGGGCTGGTCCCAATCGGATCTCCGGCGCACGCCGGGAGGGGACGCCCCGCGCAAGAGTCAGGCGGGGTCAGGCAGGGTCACGCGGGGTCACGCGAGGTCCGGTGCCGGCAGCTGGCGGAGCCACGCGACGAACGCGGGGTGGGTCAGGGCGCCGGGCCGGCGCGCCCGGACGAACGTGACGGCCTCCGCGCCGCTGAGCCCGACGACCTCGCGGACGACGAGGGCCACGATCAGACCTGACCGGTTGCGGCCGGACGTGCAGTGCACCAGCACCCGATGGCCGTCCTCCATCAGACCGGTGACGAGCGCTGCGAGACGGAGCAGCAGCCCGGGGTCCGGCAGCGTGTCGGCGTCGAGCGGCACCGCGAGGCGGACGAGGCGGGTGGTCCCGCCGAGCGGTCCGGACGTCGCACTGACGGGCGGGTGCGAGTCGACGTCGGACAGGTCGACGACGGCGGTCACGCCCGTCGCGCGGACCCAGCCCTCGTCGATCGAGCGTCCCCCGTGCCACAGCCGGCCGGCGACCATCGGGGTCGGCGTGCTCGTCGGCTCGATCCCCGGCACACCCTGGTCACGCACGCTCTGCTCGGTCACGACGTCGACGGGTCCGTCCTGGTGCCGAACACGGTTCCTGCGGGCGACGGGTGCTGTCGTGGTGGTCACGGGGGCGACGCTAGGCGCGCCCCCCGACGGTGGTGTGGCGGCCAGGTGAAGCCCAGCCGTCGGCCCGACGACGCCGGGCCGCGCGACGTGGCGTCAGCGCGGCCGGTGGCGGACGGCCAGGACGGCGACGTCGTCCGCCTGACCGCCCGGGACGAGCCGCTCGAGGACGCCGTCCACCAGGGCGTCGAGGTCCGCGTCGCCGAGCTCCAGCAGCGCCTCCCGGAGCCGGTCGGAGCCGGCCGAGAACACCTCGCCCCGGCGCTCCACGAGGCCGTCGGTGTAGAGCAGCAGGGCTGCGCCCGGGGGCAGCTCGACCTCGCGGTCGGCCCGGGGCCAGGTCGGTGCGACGCCGAGCAGCAGGTCGTTGCGGTGCTCGTCGAGCGCCGTCACCGTGCCGCCGACCCCGAGCAGGAACGGCGCGGGGTGGCCGGCGTTGGACCACCGCACGATCGTCCGCGCCGCGCCCGCGGCGTCGGTGACCCGCTCGACCCGCGCGACGACCGCCGTCGCCGTCGTGTCGACCTGGAGGCCGCGCATCGCCGCGTCGAGCGTCGTGAGGATCGTCGCCGGGGTGGCGCCCGTGGCGTACCCGATGCCGCGCAGCAGGCTCCGGACCTGGCTCATCGCCGCCGTCGCCTCGACGTCGTGCCCCATGACGTCGCCGATGACGACGACCGTGGCACCGTCGGGCTGGAGGAAGGCGTCGTACCAGTCGCCACCGACCCGTGCCGCCTGCGACGCGGGTCGGTAGCGGACGACGACCTCGAGCGGGTCCGGCTGCACCGGCGCGGTGAGGAGGCTGCGCTGCAGCCCCTCCGCGATCCGGTGCTGCTGGGCGTAGAGCCGCGCGTTGTCCAGCGCCATGCCCGCGCGCTCGCCGAGCTCCACGGCCGTGAGCAGGTCGGCGCCCGCGAGCGCGGGCCGGTCCGGCCCCCGGAACAGGGAGATCACGCCGCCGGTG
>CAUQTR010000137.1:0-5713 GCA_963521045.1 uncultured Actinotalea sp. | reverse complement strand
CGCGTGGGCCGGCCCGGAGCCCCCACGTCCGGCGGACGCCGGGCCACCACGTCCCGTGGACGCCGGGCCACCACGTCCGGCGGAGGCCGGACCACCGCGACGGGCCGAGCCGCCGACGAGCTGCACGTTGCGGGCCTGGGGGCCCTTCTCGCTCTCGGCGACGTCGTAGGTGATGCGGTCACCCTCGGCCAGCTCGGTCAGCCCGCCCGTGAGCGCCCTGGCGTGGACGAAGGCGTCCTCGCCACCGGAGTCCGGCGTCACGAACCCGAAGCCCTTGTCCGCGTCGTACCAGGTGACGGTGCCGTCGGCCCCGTCACTGCCGGACGCCCCGGCCTGCTCGCCCGCTCCGGGCCCGAGGGGCAGCAGGTGGTCGGCCTGCGGCCCCTTCTCGCCGTCGACGACGAGGAACGCGACGCGCTGCCCCTCGGAGATGACGCCGCCGCCCACGATCGCCGAGCTGTGCACGAAGATCTCCGCGCTGCCGCCGTCGGGCGTGACGAAGCCGTAGCCCTTGGCCGGCTCGTACCAGCTCACGGTGCCGAGCACGCCGAGCGGCGCGTCGGCCGCCTGGTCGCCGGTGACGCGCACGCGGCGCGCCTGCGGGCCGCGGTCACCCTCGCCCAGCTCGAACTCGACGACCTGACCCTCGCGGAGCACGCGCGGGCCGCCGTCGCTCATGATCTCGGACGCGTGCACGAACAGGTCCTCGGCATCGTCCTCGAGGGCGAGGAAGCCGAACCCTCGGTCGGCGTCGAACCAGCGGACAGTTCCGTGCGGCACGGTCACTCCTCGTCGAGACAGGCATGGGCGTGGACCCAGTGTCCCGCACCGGACGGCGCCCGGTGCGCGGGGGCCGGCCCGGGGTCCTGCGCGGGCGGCGGCTACCGCTGGGTCACGGTGACCGTGACGCTGTCGCCGATGTCCTTGCCCAGCCGCTTCCGGACCTTGGCGCTGAGCGACACCATGTGCCCGCCGGTGCCGGTCGGCATCGCCCCGACGTCCTCGAGCGTCACGTCGTCGACCCGCACGTCCACCCGGACGGTCCGCCCGGTGCCGAAGAGCTCCGTGGAGCGCGGGACCTCCACGCAGCTCCAGGTCTCGCCCTTGACCTCGACGCCGATGGTCGTCGTGAACTGCTTCCCCGCGGGCATCCCGACAACCTACAAGCCGATCCACGTCCCCGGCTCCCGGCCCACAGCCGGGTGCTCAGTCGTGGGACAGCGCAGCGTCAGAGGACCGGCAGCATCGTGCCCAGGTCGGGGACCGAGTCCGAGGTGTGCCGCGCCTGGAGCGCCGACGTCAGCGCGCCGGTGTCGTAGGGCACGCGGCCGGTGGCCAGGCGGACCCAGCCGAGGGGCTCGAGGAGCTCGAGGTCCCACCCGCCGCGGTCGACGACGACCTCGAGCAGCGCCTCGGCGACCAGCCGGACGGCGTCGGGGTCGAGCGGGCCGTCCGCGGCGGCGACCGGACGGCCCAGCGACCGCACGAGGTCGTCCCCGTGCACGACGAGCTCGACGAGCCGGGAGACCAGCATGTCGGACAGGTGGATGGGGCCGCGCAAGCCCTGGACCACGGGGTCCGAGCCGAGCTCACGCAGCTGCCCGACCTGGGCGAAGGCCTTCTCGGCCAGGGCGTCGAGGCCGGGCGTCGGGTCCTCGCCGAGGTGCTCGGCGAGCTCGCGCGTGAGCCGGTCGATCTCGTCGGCGCCGTGGCGGTACGCGCCGACGTACTCGCCGAGGCTCAGCGGGACGGTACCCGCGGGGGTCGGCTGCACGCCCGCGAGCGCGTCGAGGCCGCGTCCCAGGTGCGCGACGAGCTCGGCGACCGTCCAGCCCGCCACGCTGCTCTCCCGCCGCAGCGTCCGGGGGTCGAGCCCGCCCACCCAGGCCCGCAGGCGCAGCCACTGCCGCCGCAGCACGTCGTCGATCGCGGTCAGCTCGGTCGCGTCCACGGGTCCGCTCATGCTCGCCATGCTAGGGACGGGCGCCGAGGACGGCAGGGCGAGCCGTTCCCACGGGCGGCGGCCTCCGCCCTGCGCGCTCGCCGGGAGTCGCCCCCGTCAGCCCAGGAAGTCCCGCACCAGCGCGCCGACCTGCTCCTCCTCGATGAGGAAACCGTCGTGCCCGAAGTCGGAGTGGATGAGGTGCACGCCGTCGGCGTTCGGCAGGGCCGCGGCGATCGCCTCGGACTGCGCCGGCAGGTAGAGCCGGTCCGTGTCGACGGTGACCACGAGCGCGCGCGCCGGCACCGTCGCGAGGGCCTGCGCGACGCCGCCCCGGCCGCGGCCGACGTCGTGCGACAGGATCGAGTCCGTGAGCACCGCGTAGGTGTTCGCGTCGAAGCGGCGGGCCAGCTTGCCCGCGTGGTGGTCGAGGTAGGACTGCACCGCGAACCGCCCACCGCCCCCCAGCGGCTCCTCGCCGGGCTGCGGCGTGCGGCCGAACCGCTCGTCGAGCTCGATCGCGCTGCGGTACGTGGTGTGGGCGATCTGCCGGGCGATGCCGAGCCCGACGTGCGGGCCGTCGCCGTCGGCCGCGTCGTAGTAGTCGCCGCCGCGGAAGCGCGCGTCGCCGCGGATGGCCGCGAGCTGCGCGTGCGCCCAGGCGATCTGGTCCCCGGTCGTCTGCGCCGTGGTGGCGATGGGGGCGATCCCGCGCACGCGGTCCGGGGCCATGACGGCCCACTCGAGCACGCGCATGCCGCCCGCGGAGGCGCCGACGACCAGCGCCCAGCTGTCCACGCCGATCGCGTCGGTCAACGCGATCTCGGCCGCGACCTGGTCACGGACCGTGAGGTAGGGGAAGCGCCCGCCCCAGGGGCGGCCGTCCGGGGCCGTCGATGCCGGGCCGGTGCTGCCCTGGCACCCGCCGAGCACGTTGGGTGCGACGACGAAGAAGCGGTCGGTGTCGATGGGTCGCCCGGGCCCGACGAGCGACTGCCACCAGCCGGCCGTCGGGTGCCCCGGCCCGGCCGGTCCGGTGACGTGCGAGTCACCGGTCAGGGCGTGCAGCACGAGCACGGCGTTGTCGCCCGACGGCGAGAGCGTGCCCCACGTCTCGTAGGCCATCCTCACCGCGGGCAGGTGCCCGCCCGCTTCGAGGTCGAGCGGGCCGAGCTCGACGAACTGACGGTCCCCGACCGGGTCGCCCTCGCGCCACGCGGCGCTCGCCGGCACGCCCGGCGCAGGTGCGCCGGCGGGTGCGGGCGGGACGACGTGGAGGCCCACGGCGCCGACGGCACTCGCGGTGCCGCCGTGCGGGCGCGGGTCGACCCGGTCGGGGACGGGCATCAGGCTCCCTTGGCGGCCCGGAAGCCGGCGTCGAGGTCGGCGAGGATGTCGTCGACGTGCTCGATGCCGACGGAGAGGCGCACGAGCCCGGGCGTGATGCCGGACCTCAGCTGCTCCTCGGGCGTGAGCTGGCTGTGCGTCGTCGACGCCGGGTGGATGACGAGCGAGCGCACGTCACCGATGTTCGCCACGTTCGAGTGCAGCTCGAGCGCGTCGACGAACCGCTTGCCCGCCTCGGCGCCGCCCGCGAGCTCGAACGAGACGATCGCGCCCGGGCCCTTCGGCGCGTACTTCTTCGCGTTCGCGTGCCACGGGCTCGACGGCAGCCCCGCGTAGTGCACGCGCACGACGTCGTCGCGCTGCTCGAGCCACTCGGCGACCGTCTGCGCGTTGGCGACGTGCCGCTCGACCCGCAGCGACAGGGTCTCGATGCCCTGCGCGATGAGGAAGGCGTTGAACGGCGAGATGGCTGCGCCGAGGTCACGCAGCAGCTGGACGCGCGCCTTGAGGATGTAGGAGAGGTTGACGGGGAACAGCCCGCCGACGCCCAGGTCCCGCGCGAACACCAGGCCGTTGTACGACGGGTCCGGCGTGTTGTAGTTCGGGAACCGCTCCGGGTGCTTCGCGTAGTCGAACGTCCCGCCGTCGACGATGACGCCGCCGATGGCCGAGCCGTGCCCGCCCAGGTACTTGGTCGCCGAGTGCACGACGACGTCGGCGCCGTGCTCGAGCGGGCGGATGAGGTACGGCGTCGCCACCGTGTTGTCGACGATCAGCGGCACGCCCACCTCGTGCGCGACGGCCGCCACGGCCTCGATGTCGAGCACGTCCGACTGCGGGTTGGGGATCGTCTCGCCGAAGAAGAGCTTGGTGTTCGGCTGGACGGCGTCGCGCCACGCCTGCGGGTCGTGCGGGTCGGTGGCGAACGTCGTCGTGATCCCGAGCTTCGGCAGCGTGTAGTGCAGGAGGTTGTAGGTGCCGCCGTACAGGCTGGGGCTCGCCACGACGTGGTCGCCGACCTCGGCGATGTTGAGGATCGCGAACGTCTCGGCGGCCTGGCCGGATGCGAGCAGCAGCGCGCCGACGCCGCCCTCGAGGTTGGCGATGCGGTCCTCGACGGCCTGCTGGGTCGGGTTGCCGATGCGGGTGTAGATCGGGCCGAGGTCCTGCAGGGCGAACCGCGCGGCCGCGGTGTCCGCGTCGGGGAAGACGAACGACGTCGTCTGGTAGATCGGCAGCGCGCGGGCGCCGGTGGCCGGGTCCGCGGACTGGCCGGCGTGGATCTGACGGGTCTCGAAGGACCAGCTCTCGTTGCTCATGGGGTCGGGCTCCTCGTCGGTGGGGTACCGCGGGACGGCCACAGCCAGCGTGCTGACCCGGCCAGCCCGCGACGGGACTGGGGACGGTGTGCACGTGGGGAGAGGTGCCCTGCCGGGATCAGGCACGCCGGGGCGTGCGGGTCCAACCGGTCAGCGGGCACACCACCGAACGTGCGCGGGTCAGCGACACATTCGGCAGTGCATGTCAGCGAGCGTACGGGCGCAGTACCGGTGGGCAGAACGGCCGTCTCGCCATCCGGACGCCGTGTCCACGACGGGACTCGCCCTGGACGGGCGGCGCTCCGCTGATCGGGTGAACCGGCGTGCTCCTGGGGCCCGTGTGACTGATGTGACTGCTGCGACCCCTGTTCCTGGTGTGACTCACGTGAGTACCGTTCACACGCGCCATGTGCCCTCCCCGGGCCGGCGCACGACGACACGCACCACGACTCCCACCACGACGACCCGCGCCGCGAGCGACGGCGGAGGCGCACGACGAGAGGACGACCGATGAGGACCTGGGGTGCCGGCGCGCGGCGTGCAGCCGCGGCGACGACGCTCGTGCTCCTCCTCGGCACGGCCACGGCCGGTGCCTCGTGGGCCGAGCCGGACGTCGGTCAGGACGACGTCGACTCGGCGCGCGCCGCGGTCCGCACGACGGCGCAGGACGTCGCCGCGCTCGAGGTGGCCCTCGCGACGCAGTCCGCCGCGCTCGAGGACGCGTGGACGTCCGTGGCCCATGCCGCGGAGGACTACACCGAGGCGCTCACCGCGAGGGACGACGCCGCCGCCCGCTCCGAGGACGCCGCCGCGCAGGCGGCCGCCGCGCTGGAGGAGTCCGAGGCGGCCCGTGCCGAGCTCGGCCGGATCGCGCTCCAGGCCTACCGCTCCGGGGGGACGCTCGACGGGATCGGGGCCTTCCTCTCGGCCGACGGCTTCGAGGACCTCGTCGCCCGCCAGACCGCCATGGACCAGCTCGGCGACCAGGCGCAGCGCGCCGTGCAGCGGTTCGATGCCGCCGACCTCGTCGCCCGGACGCTCCAGCAGCGCGCCGACGAGGCCGCCGCGGACGCCGAGTCCGCCGCCGACGACGCCGCCGACGCCC
>CAUQTR010000136.1:0-5789 GCA_963521045.1 uncultured Actinotalea sp. | reverse complement strand
GTCGCGCCGCACCCGCAGCGCGCGCGAGGTGACGACGAGCTTCTCCTCGTCGAGCGTGCGCGGGGCCTCCTGCTCGAGCCGGTCGAGCAGCTGCTCGAGCCGCGCCACGTCGACGGGCCGGCGGTTGTCCGGGTCGACGAGCGCGACCGCGGAGACCTCGGTGCCCTGGTAGACGTCCGCCACGCCGGGCAGGGTCAGCTGGACGAGCTTCATGCCCAGCGTCGCGGCGCGGACGCCGGGCGCGCTGCGCCGGGCCCACCCCTCGAGCGCGTCGAGCACCTCGGGGGCCGCGACGAGGTGCCTGGCGTAGCCGAGCACCGCCTCCTCGTAGGCCTCGTCGGGCGCCGTCCACGACGTGTGCGACTTGGCCTCGCGGATCGCCTTCGTCAGGTACTGCTCGAGCCGCCCGACGTCGATCGGTCCGCCGTCCCAGGTGCCCGCGAGCGTCTGCCACAGGATGTTCTCGGTCCGCCCGTCGAGCAGGACGGGGCGTGCGTCGGCGGTCTGCGCCCGCAGCCCGTCGACGAGGTGCGACCACTCGACGGGGAGCTCCGAGAGCACGCCGAGCCGCGCCCGGACGTCCTCGCTGCGCTTGGTGTCGTGGGTCGACAGGCCCGTCATGGCGACGGGCGAGTGGTCCTGCGTGCGCGCCGCCCACGCGTGCAGCTCTTCGGGACTGATCGCGAACCGCTCGGGCGCGCCGCCCACCTCGCACAGGCTCAGCAGGTGGGTCCACCGGTAGAACGCCGTGTCCTCCACGCCCTTGGCCATCACCGCGCCGCACGTCTGCTGGAAGCGCACGACGAGCTCGTCGCGGCGCGCCTCGCGGGTGCGTCCCGCCGAGCCCACCTCGCGCGCCAGGAGCATCTCGGCGAGCAGGTCCAGGCTCTCGTGGCGGTCCTCGTCGAGCCGGGTCCGCGCCGTGGCCACGCACTCCGCGAACGCTGCCTGCGCGTCCGGGTGCACGGGCTCGCCCGGCCGCACGTAGTAGCGGTAGCGGTCGCACGCGACCACGAGCTCGACGAGGCACTCGTGCAGGGAGCGCCAGGTGTGGTCGCGCAGGCGGACGTCGTCGCGGCAGATGTCCGCCGCCAGGTCGGCGAGGCGGTGCACCTCCGCGTACAGCGGGCCGGCGACGATCTGCCGCTTCGACTGCTCGATCAGGGCGGGCAGCGCGTCCGCGGTGTCGCCCGTGAGCCGGTGCATGAGCGCGCCCAGCTCGCCACCGCCACCCGGGTCCACGAACGACGCGTGCACGCGCCACATCGCGTCGTACCCCGTGGTGCCGACCGTCGCCCAGTCCTCGGGCAGCTGCTCGGTCGGCGCGAGGATCTTCTCGACCGCGACCCAGGCGCCGTCGGTCGCCTCGGCGAGGCGGTCGAGGTACCCCTGCGGGTCGGCGAGGCCGTCCGGGTGGTCGATCCGCAGCCCGTCCACGACGCCGTCGCGCACGAGGCCCGCGACCAGCGCGTGCGTGCGGTCGAACACGTCCGGGTCCTCGACGCGGATCGCCGCCAGCGTGCCCACGTCGAAGAAGCGGCGGTAGTTGAGCTCCTCGTCCGCGACCTTCCAGTACGCGAGCCGGTAGTGCTGGCGGTCGACGAGCTCGGCCATCGGCAGGCTCTCGGTGCCGGGCCGGACGGGGAAGACGTGGTCGTAGTAGCGCAGGACGGTCTGCGGTCCGCCCTCGACCCCGGGGATCTCGGCCTCGTCGAGCGCGAGCTCGCCGTCCGCGAGCACGGCCCCGATCCGGCGGCCGAGCACGGGCATGAGGAGCGCGCCGTCGCCCGCGGACCAGTCGACGTCGAACCACGACGCGTACGCCGACTCCGGGCCCTGCGCGAGCACCGACCACAGGGCGCGGTTGTGCCAGACGGGCGTCGGCACGGCCATGTGGTTGGGCACGATGTCGACGACGAGACCGAGACCGTGCTCGCGCGCGGTGGCGGCGAGCCGGTCGAACGCGGGCCGCCCGCCGAGCACCGTGGAGATCTCGTCGTGGTCGACGACGTCGTAGCCGTGCGTGGAGCCCGGGGCCGCGGCCAGCACGGGGGAGAGGTACACGTGGGTGACGCCGAGCCGCTCCAGGTACGGGACCTGCCGCGCCGCGTCGTCGAGCGTGAGGTCGGCGTTGAGCTGGAGCCGGTACGTCGAGACGGGCACCGGCCGGTCGCTCGCAGGCCGGCGCCGCGCCGGCCCCGGCCGCTCCTGCTGCTCGGGGTGGCGGTCGGTCGGGTCCGCCGTCATCCGCTCACCGGCCGGGTCAGGACCAGCGTGCTGCGCCCGGTGATCTTGACCTTCGTCGCCGCCTTGACCTGCCGGCCCGCTCCGAGCGTGTGGTCGGTGTCCGCGACGCACGTCCACACCTCGCCGAAGCGCTTCGGCGGCAGCTTGAACGTCACGGCGTCCGGCGAGGCGTTGTACAGGAGCAGGAAGCTGTCGTCCTGCAGCGGCTCGCCGCGCGCGTCGGGCTCGGCGATCGCCTCGCCGTTGAGGAACACCATGACGGCCTTGGCGAACCCGTTGTGCCAGTCCGCGTCGGACATGTGGTCGCCGTTCGTGGTGAGCCAGGCGATGTCGTTGAGGTCGGACTCGCCGCCGTGGTCGGCGCTGCCGGAGAAGAACCGCCGACGACGCAGCACGGGGTGGTCGCGGCGCAGGCGGACGAGCGCGCGCGTGAACTCCAGGTGGGCCGTCGCCTCCTCGCTGAGGTCCCAGTCCATCCAGGTGATCGGGTTGTCCTGGCAGTAGCCGTTGTTGTTGCCGCCCTGGGTGCGGCCGATCTCGTCACCGTGCGCGATCATCGGCACGCCCTGGGACAGC
Source organism: uncultured Actinotalea sp. (assembly GCA_963521045.1). Lineage (GTDB taxonomy): Bacteria > Actinomycetota > Actinomycetes > Actinomycetales > Cellulomonadaceae > Actinotalea. The sequence continues at coordinate 2,966 of CAUQTR010000136.1, read as the reverse complement.
AGCACGGTCGCGAGGAAGTTGCGCTGCTGACGCCACCGGAGCTCGTTGATCGCGGCGTCGTCGGTCGGGCCCTCGACGCCGTGGTTCCAGGACCGGTTGTGGCTCTCGCCGTCCGCGTTGCCCTCGCCGTTGGCCTCGTTGTGCTTCTCGTTGTACGAGACGAGGTCGTGCAGCGTGAAGCCGTCGTGCGCGGTGACGAAGTTGATCGAGGCGATCGGCTTGCGCCCGGTGTGCTCGTAGAGGTCCGAGGACCCCGACAGGCGGCTGGCGAACTCCGCGAGCGTCGACGGCTCGCCGCGCCAGAAGTCCCGCACGGTGTCGCGGTACTTGCCGTTCCACTCGGACCACAGGGGCGGGAACCCGCCGACCTGGTAGCCGCCGTCGCCGACGTCCCACGGCTCGGCGATGAGCTTGACCTGGCTGATGACCGGGTCCTGCTGGACGAGGTCGAAGAACGCCGACAGGCGGTCCACCTCGTGGAACTGGCGGGCCAGCGTGCTCGCGAGGTCGAACCGGAAGCCGTCCACGTGCATCTCGTTGACCCAGTACCGCAGCGAGTCCATGAGCAGCTGCAGCACGTGGGGGTGCCGCATGAGCAGCGAGTTCCCGGTGCCCGTCGTGTCGTAGTAGTGCGCCTGGTCCTCGTCGACGAGGCGGTAGTAGGCGGCGTTGTCGATGCCCCGGAAGCACAGCGTCGGCCCGAGGTGGTTGCCCTCGGCCGTGTGGTTGTAGACGACGTCGAGGATCACCTCGATGTTGGCCTCGTGCAGGGCCTTGACCATCTGCTTGAACTCCTGCACCTGCTGGCCCGGCGTCGCGGACGACGCGTAGCCGTTGTGCGGCGCGAAGAAGCCGATGGTGTTGTAGCCCCAGTAGTTCGAGAGGTTCTTGTCCTGGAGCGTCGGGTCGTTGACGAACTGGTGCACGGGCATGAGCTCGATCGCGGTGATCCCGAGCCCGACGAGGTGGTCGATGATCGCGGGGTGCGCCATGCCGGCGTAGGTGCCGCGCAGCTCCTCCGGGATGCCCGGGTGCTGCATGGTCAGGCCCTTGACGTGGCCCTCGTAGATCACGCTCTCGTGGTAGTCCTTCAGCGGCGGTCGGTCGTGACCCCAGTCGAAGTACGGGTTGATGACGACCGAGGTCATCGTGTGGGCCGCGGAGTCGTCGGTGTTGAGGGAGTCCGGGTCGCCGAAGTCGTAGGAGAACAGCGACTGGTGGCCGTCGATCTGGCCGTCGATCGCCTTGGCGTAGGGGTCGAGCAGGAGCTTGGCCGGGTTGCACCGGTGGCCGCGCGCCGGGTCGTAGGGACCGTGGACGCGGTAGCCGTACCGCTGGCCGGGCTGGACCGTGGGCAGGTACGCGTGCCACACGAAGGCGTCGACCTCGGGCATCTCGATGCGTGTCTCGGTGCCGTCGTCGTCGATGAGGCAGAGCTCCACGCGCTCGGCCACCTCGGAGAACAGGGCGAAGTTGGTGCCCGTCCCGTCGAAGGTCGCGCCGAGGGGGTAGGGCTTGCCGGGCCAGATCTGCATGGCGCAAGAGTGCCAGGCGAGGCGGACACGTGCGCACCGGGGACGGCCGAGCGGTGCCCGATGTGTCCGGGCTCACCCCGGGCCGGCGGTGGGCCGGCGGTCCTCGCCCTCGTCCTGCAGCCCGGAGCGCCGTCCCTGCGCGCGCGTGCCCCCGGTGTGCGCTCGCCATGCCCTCCGCGTCCCCCGGGTGTGCGGTCGCCGTGCCCCCGGCGTGCCCTCGGTGTGCCCTCGGCGTGCGCAGCGACGTCGACGGTGCGACGTTGGGACCATGAGCGAGCAGACACCGGACGCCTACGACCCCGCCGAGGACCAGGACGCCGATCCCGAGAGCCTGCAGCCGCGCGAAGGCGCGCGTGCGAGCGGCGCCACGGGCCAGAGCGACACCGGAGACCCGGACGCCGACCCCGACATGCTCAACCCGCGCCAGGACGTCACCTCGGGCGACGAGCTCTGAGCGCAGGCCTGCCGTGAGGGTCGCCGTCGTCGGGGCCAGCGGCAACATCGGCACGGCGCTGCTGCGCACGCTGCGCGACGAGGACGCCGTGGCGTCCGTCGTGGGCGTGGCCCGGCGCGTGCCCACCGCGACCCCGCCACCCCCCTACGACGACGTCGAGTGGCGGGGGATCGACCTGGCAGCGGGCGGCGACCTCGCACGCGACGCCGGCGACCTCGCACGCGACGCCGGCGACCCGGTGGTGGCCGCGCTGGCCGACGCCGTGGCGGGAGCCGACGCCGTCGTGCACCTCGCCTGGGCGATGCAGCCGAGCCACGACCGTCCTCTGCTTCGGGCGACGAACGTGACCGGCACCCGACGGGTCATCGACGCCACCGTCCGGGCCGGGGTGCCGCACCTGGTCGTCGCGTCGTCCGTGGGCGCGTACGCCCCCGTCGCCGACGACGAGCCGCGCACCGAGGCGTGGGCGACCCAGGAGGTGCGCTCGAGCTCCTACAGCGTGGACAAGGTCGCCGTGGAGCGGCTGCTCGACGAGGCCGAGGCCCTGCACCCCCGACTGCGCGTCGCGCGCGTACGCCCCGCGCTGGTGTTCCAGCGCGCGGCCGGCTCCGGCATCGAGCGGTACTTCCTGGGCCCTCTGCTCCCTGCCGCTGCGCTCGGCGCCGGCCTGCCGGTCCTGCCCTGGCCGCGCGGCGTGCGCGTGCAGGCGGTGCACGCGGACGACCTCGCGCAGGCGTTCCGAGCGATCCTGCTCGACCAGCACGTCGGCGCCTTCAACGTCGCCGCCGACGACGTGCTGCGCGCGTCGGACGTCGCCGCGCTGCTGGCCGCCGGTCGCGTGGTCGAGGTGCCGGTGCCCGTCGTCCGCGCCGGGGTCCACGCGGCGTGGCTCGCGCGTGGCATCGCCGTCAGCCCTGGCTGGGTCGACCTGGCTGCAGGTGTGCCGCTCATGTCGACCGACCGGGCGCGGTCCGTCC
>CAUQTR010000135.1:0-5790 GCA_963521045.1 uncultured Actinotalea sp. | reverse complement strand
ATCCGAGACCGTGTGGCCCGCCTCGCGCAGGAGCCGCGCGTGGATGCCACGCCCGGCGTCGCCGTACCCGACGACGCCGACCTCGAGCCGCGGTCCGGGACGGCTCGGTCCGGGACGGCTCGGTCCAGCGTCGGCCGGCTCGCTCAGTCCCGGATCGCTCTGCGCCATGGCCACCAGGATGCCGCACCCAGGTCGTGCACCAGTCCGGGGACCAGGAGCGTGCGCACCACGAGCGTGTCGATGAGCACGCCGAGCGCGACGAGGAAGGCGAGCTGGACGAGGAACAGCAGCGGGAGGACGGCGAGCGCGCCGAACGTCGCCGCGAGCACCACGCCTGCGCTGGTGATGACGCCGCCCGTCACGGCCAGGCCCCGGCGCACCCCCTCCCGGGTGCCGTGCACCAGGGACTCCTCCCGGACCCGGGTCATGAGGAAGATCGAGTAGTCGATCCCCAGCGCCACGAGGAAGACGAAGGCGTACAGCGGCACCGCCGCGTCCGCGCCCGGGAAGCCGAAGACGTGCTCGAAGACGAGCGCCCCGATCCCGAGGGTCGCCCCGAAGGAGACGAGGTTCGCCAGCACGATGAGCACCGGTGCGACGACCGACCGCAGGAGCAGGACGAGCACCAGCAGGATCACCGCGAGGACCGTCGGCACGATGACGCGCAGGTCCCGGGCGCTCGTCACCTGGGTGTCGAGCCGCTCGGCAGCGGCGCCGCCCACGACCGAGCCGGGCGCCGCGTCGTGCGCGGCCGTGCGGATGCGCTCGACGACGTCGGTGGCCTCCTGGGAGTCCGAGGACACCTCCGTGATCGCCTCCACGAGGATGCGGCCGTCGACCACGAGGGGCGGTGCCGCCGGGTCGGCGGGACGACCGCCCCCACCGCCCTCGCCGACCGCCTGGGCACCCGCGACGCCGTCGACGGCGGTCACCGCCTCGACCACCGCGTCGAGGTCGGCCTCGTCCGCGACCACGGTGACGGGCTGCACCTGGCCCGCGTCGAAGTGCTCGCCGAGCACCTCCGCCCCGGTGACCGACTCCACCTCGCTGAGGAAGACGTCGTTCTCGCCCGTGCCGCTCGCGTCGAACGTCGGCACCCACGCGCTTGCGATGGCCAGCACGACGGCGGTCGAGAGCCACACGCGCCGCGGGTGGCGCCCGATGAGCGCCGAGACGCGGCCCCACAGACCCGATCGCGCCTCGAGGTGCTCGAGCGGCTCCTCGGTGGCGGACGGGACGCCGGCCGTGGCGTCGTCGGGTGCGGGCAGCGACGTGTCCGGACGCGGGACGCGCGGCCAGAAGACCCAGCGCGCCCGGGTGCCGCCGATGAGCAGCAGTGCGGGCAGGAGCGTCATCGACGCGAGGAAGGCGGCGGCGATGCCCACGGCGGCCACCGGTCCGAGGCTCGAGTTGGAGCGCAGGTCGGACAGGAGGAGGCACAGGAGGCCGGCGATGACGGTGCCGGCGCTCGCCGCGACCGGCTCGACCGAGGCGCGCAGGGCGCGGCGCATCGCCGACCACGGGGAGACCACCCGGCGCAGCTCCTCGCGGTAGCGCGCGACGACCAGCAGCGAGTAGTCGGTCGCGGCGCCGACGACGAGGATGAAGAGGATCCCCTGGCTCTGACCGTTGAGGACGAGCACGTCGGCCTTGGCGAGCTGGTAGACCACCAGCGCCGCCGCGGACAGCCCGAAGAGCGACGTGAACAGCACGGCGAACGGGAGCACGGGCGAGCGGTAGACCAGCACGAGGATGACGAAGACCACGACGAGCGCCACGAGCAGCAGCAGGCTGTCGATGCCCCCGAAGGCCTCGACGAGATCCGCGATCGAGCCGGCCGGCCCGGTCACCCAGCCCTCGAGCCCGCTGCCCGAGAGCTCCTCGTCGACGGCGCTCCGCAGCTCGGCCACGACGAGGTTGACCACACGCTCCTCGCCGATCTGCTCCTGCGCGCGGTCGGCGTCGAGCGAGACCGTCACGAGCGCGGCCTCGCCGTCCTGCGAGGGGATGGCGACCGGCGGCGCCGCGACGAGGTCGCCGAGCGGGGTGCCGTCCTCGAGCTCGAGGGCGGGCAGCTCCTGCGCGAACGCCTGCACCTGCCCCAGCTGCTCGGGCGTGAGCGCCCCGTCACCCCGGACGACGACGAGCGCGGGCAGCACGGCGTCCTCGCGGAACCCCTCCGCGAGCGCGGACGCCTCGGTCGACTCCGCGCCGTCCGGGAGGAACGCCGCTGCGTCGTTCTCCTGCACGTCCGACAGGCTGCCGATGGACGCGCCACCGACCCCTGCCACACCCAGCCACACGAGGAGGAGGACGAGGATCCCCAGGCCGCGCAGCACCCCCGACCGACGTCCACGCGATTTACTCAGCATGCTGAGCATTCTGACGGGGACTAGCCTGAGGGACAAGTCGAACGCTCAACAGCCCCCTGAGCAGCACGAGCACTCCCCCGACAGCAGGACCGCACGCACCCGCGCCGACGAGAGGTGGTAGCCCCCGTGCCACGTCAGGTAGCGCCGACCGAGAGGCCGGACGTCGAGCCCGCGCTCGCCGTCGAGCCCGCGTCGCCGTCCCCGGCCGCCGTCGCCCCCGGACAGCCGCGCTCCCCCGGGCAGTGGCCCACCGGCCGCCTGGTCTCGGCCGTCGCCCGGCGCATCGAGCGCGACTGGAACTCCCACCTGGCCCACTGGGACCTCAACCACGCCTCACTGCCCGTGCTCTACCTGCTCGCCGGGGGCCCACGCTCGCAGCGGGAGCTGGCTACCACGTCCGGTGTGACCGAGCAGACGATGAGCCGCATCATCGCCCGGCTCGAGCGCACGGGGTACATCGAGCGCCGCGCGCACAGCCAGGACCGGCGCCGGTACGAGGTCGTCCTCACCCCGAGCGGCCGCCGGACCCTCGCCGAGGCGGGCGACCCGCGCGTCGCGGAGCAGATGAGCATCCGCGGCCTCACGCCCGAGCAGGTGGAGCAGCTCCGCGCGATCCTCGCCGTGATGATGACCCAGCGGCCGCGGGCGGACGACCCGACCGGTGACGGGCGCCCGTGACGCGCGAGGTACCGTGGCGACCATGAGCACCGAGCTCCTCCGGCTCGACCTGGGCGAGCGCCTCGTGGGCTACCACGAGGCCTGGGACCTGCAGCGGCGCCTGCACGCCGAGATCGCCGACGGCACGCGCGCGGACACCGTGGTGCTCGTCGAGCACGAGTCGGTGTACACGGCGGGCCGGCGCACCGCGTCCTGGGACCGTCCCGTCGACGGCACCCCCGTGGTCGACGTCGACCGCGGTGGCAAGATCACCTGGCACGGCCCCGGGCAGCTCGTCGCCTACCCGCTCGTGCGGCTCGCGGAGCCGGTCGACGTCGTCGCGTACGTCCGGGCGCTCGAGCAGGCGCTCATCGACACGTGCGCCGACCTGGGGCTGGCGACCGTCCGCGTCGAGGGCCGCTCCGGCGTGTGGTTCCCGGCCGACGGGCCGGGCCCCGGCGCCCGGCGTGAGCGCAAGGTGGCAGCGATCGGCGTCCGCGTCGCCCGCGGCGTCACGATGCACGGCCTCGCGCTCAACTGCGATCCCGACCTCGCAGCGTTCGGCCGGATCGTGCCGTGCGGCATCCCGGACGCCGACGTCACGTCGCTGAGCGCGGAGCTCGGGCGACGCGTGCCCATCGCCGAGGTCGAGCCGCTGCTCCTCCCCCGTCTGGAGCGCGCGCTGGCCGGCGTGTCCGCCGCGGGCGTACACGTCGTCCGCGAGCGTGAGGTCGTCGGATGACTGACGTAGGGTGACCTGGTGACGATCGCACCCGAGGGACGCCGGATGCTGCGGGTCGAGGCCCGCAACGCTGCCACCCCGATCGAGAAGAAGCCCGAGTGGATCAAGACCCGGGCGACGATGGGCCCGGAGTACACCGAGCTCAAGGGCCTCGTGAAGCGCGAGGGCCTGCACACGGTCTGCGAAGAGGCGGGCTGTCCCAACATCTTCGAGTGCTGGGAGGACCGCGAGGCCACGTTCCTCATCGGCGGCGACCAGTGCACCCGACGGTGCGACTTCTGCCAGATCGACACGGGCAAGCCCGCCGACTTCGACGCCGACGAGCCGCGTCGCGTCGCCGAGTCCGTCCAGGCGATGGGCCTGCGCTACTCGACGGTGACCGGCGTCGCGCGTGACGACCTGCCGGACGGCGGCGCGTGGCTCTACGCCGAGACGGTGCGCCAGATCCACACGCTCAACCCGGGCACCGGCGTCGAGCTGCTGATCCCGGACTTCAACGCCGTGCCCGAGCTGCTCGCGGAGGTCTTCTCCTCTCGGCCCGAGGTGCTGGCGCACAACCTCGAGACGGTGCCCCGGATCTTCAAGCAGATCCGACCCGGCTTCCGCTACGACCGCTCGCTCTCGGTGCTCACCCAGGCCCGCGAGGCCGGCCTCGTCACGAAGTCGAACCTCATCCTCGGCATGGGCGAGACCTACGACGAGGCCGCGGCCGCGCTCCAGGACCTGCACGACGCCGGCTGCGACCTGGTGACGATCACGCAGTACCTGCGCCCGTCGGTGCGCCACCACCCCGTCGACCGCTGGGTGCGGCCCGAGGAGTTCGTCGCGCTGTCGGACGAGGCCGGGCGGATCGGCTTCCTGGGCGTCATGTCCGGCCCGCTCGTGCGCTCGTCGTACCGCGCCGGCCGCCTCTGGGCCCAGGCGATGCGCCGCCGTGGCGAGGTCATCCCCGAGGGCCTCGCGCACCTCGCGGAGGAGCGCGCCGCCCGCCAGGAGGCGTCGAGCCTGCTCGCCCGCTGACGGCGCCCTGACGCGGTCCCGAGCCGCGCGGGCCCTCCGCGAGGGGGCCGGAGGTCGGATCCGGACGCTCCGGGCGGCCCACTAGACTCCTGCCTCATGGCCCGTCTGCGTTCCCGTGCGTCCGACCCTGCAGCGCAGGGCGCCAGCCCTGCGCCCGCCAAGGTGAAGAAGGTCCGCTGGTACCACCAGCTCTGGCAGGCGTACCAGATGACGCGCCAGACGGACCCGGCCGTCACCTGGTGGGTCCTCGGCGCGTTCGGCGCCGTGCTGGCCGTGGCCGTCGTCATCGCGCTGCTGCTCGACTCGACCGCCTACCGCATCTACGCGATCGTCGTGGGCCTGCCGTTCGCGTTCCTCGCGGGCATGTTCATCCTCGCCCGGCGGGCCGAGAAGGCCGCCTACCGCCGCCTCGAGGGTCAGCCCGGCGCGTCGCTGTCGGCGCTGCGGACCATCCGCCGCGGCTGGGACTTCCCGGAGGAGCCCATCGCCGTCGATGCCCGCAGCCAGGACCTGGTGTTCCGCGGCATCGGCCGCGCGGGCATCGTCCTCGTCGGAGAGGGCCCGGGCGGGCGCCAGGCCAAGATGCTCGACGCCGAGAAGCGCAAGATCGCACGCATCCTGCCCAACGTCCCCGTGACGCTCATCCAGTCGGGCAACGGGCCGGACCAGGTGCCGCTGTCCCAGCTGGCGCGCCGCGTGCAGAAGCTCAAGCCGACGCTGACCAAGCAGGAGGTCACGGAGATCACCAAGCGCCTGCGTGCGCTCGGCGGTGCCCGCCTCCCCGTGCCGAAGGGCATCGACCCGTACCGCGCCCGCCCCGACCGCAAGGGCATGCGCGGGCGCTGACCCGTGCCGGACGACGCCGGTTCCCCGGCGGTCCACGCCGGACCGGGCCTGCCCCTGCCCCGGCCGGACGACGACCCGTTCTGGAACCACAACACGCACTACCACCGGCTCGTCGCGCAGGCGGCCCCGCCGCCGTGGACCCGCGTGCTCGAC
>CAUQTR010000134.1:0-5819 GCA_963521045.1 uncultured Actinotalea sp. | reverse complement strand
CGTCCGCACCGTCGGGATCGCGGGCGCGACCGTCCGGTCCACCGCGGTCGTGGCGCGGTCCGGGGCGGGCGCGCACGCCGCGAGCAGGACGCACAGCTCGACGCACAGCGCCGCGAGGGGGGTCGTCCGCACCATCTGCCGAGTATGGCCCCGGCCCTCGCCGTGGCGAGCTGGGCTCCGGACGGTCGCCGCGCGGACTAGCGACCCGCCGCGTCGACGACGCTCTCGATCTCCGCCGCGAGCAGGAGACCCACGTCGAGCCCCATGGTGGCGAGCGCTCCCGTGATCTCGAGCGACACGAGCCCGTGGACACGGGACCAGCCGAGCACCGCGGCCCCGAGCGCTGCCGGGGACACGTCCGCGGGAGCCCCCACCGCCTGCGCCCAGCGCAGCAGCTCGCCGTCGAGCGCCTCGGGGCCGGACGACCTGGACGTCGATGCGATCTCCGCGAGGGCCGCGAGCAACGGGAGCATCCCCACGTTGAGCGCGGCCACCCCGTCCGGGGAGTCCGGCACGTCTCGCGAGCGGTCGGAGAAGAGCATCGTGTACCTGCGCGGATGGGCGAGCGCCCACGCCCGGTACGTCGCGAGCATGACGCCGACCCGGGCCCGGGCGTCGCGGCCCGCAGCGTCCCGCGCGGCGCGGGCGACGGTGGCCCCGAGGTCGGCGAAGGCGTCGACCACCAGCGCGGAGACCAGGGCCTCGCGGGACGCGAAGTAGCGGTACAGCGCGGGCGGGGTCATCCCCATGCCCTTGCCCACCGACGCGACGGTGACCTCGTGAGCGCCGCCCGCGTCGACGAGCTCGAACGCCCGCTGCTTGATCTCGTCGACCGTCTGCCGCCTGAGGCGCTCTCGTCGGGAACCCGGGCGGGGACCGTCATCCATCGACATGTCACCAAGCATAGGCCCGTTGCCAGGACTACGGCCGGACGCTAGCGTTACGCATATTCACCAATGCAACACACCGTCACAGTCACGTTGCTGCCACCGAGGAGACCACCATGACCATCACCATCCAGCACGGCACCAGCCGGGACGACGGCGCCGGAGCTCCCGGCGCCACGGTGCGGCCGACGGCCCGGGACCGGGCCGGGCGCGTCCTCATGGCGCTGAACGCCGTCGCCGCGCTCCTCGCGTTCGCCAGCGGGCTCGCCATCACCGCCGGCGTGAGCGACGACCGGCTCATCAGCGAGCTGTGGCGCACGCTCGCCTACGTCGTCTTCGCCGGGATCTGGACGGTGCTCGCGATCGCTCCACGCAGTCACCCGGGCCTGTGGGAGCTGGTGATCTTCCACAAGGCCGCGGTGACCGCCTACTGCTTCGTCATGTGGCGGCTCGCCGACGCGCCGGAGACCGCGGTCGTCGACCTCGTCGTCACCCTCACCACGCTCGCCGCCTACGTGCTGTGCCGCGGCTGGCGCGCCTGGCCGGTGCGCGCACGGGCCTCGCGCCGGTCCTGAGCCCGGCGCCGCCCACCGACGTGCCCGGCCGGACCGAGCGGTCCGGCCAGGCGCGTCCGGCGAGGACCGCTCAGTACCGGTAGTGCTCCGGCTTGTACGGGCCGCTCACGTCGATGCCCAGGTACTCCGCCTGGGTCTTGCTGAGCTCGGTGAGCCGCACCCCCAGCGCGTCGAGGTGCAGGCGGGCGACCTTCTCGTCGAGCACCTTGGGCAGGCGGTAGACGCCGACCGGGTACTCCTCGCGCTTGGTGAAGAGCTCGACCTGCGCGATCACCTGGTTGGAGAACGAGTTGCTCATGACGAACGACGGGTGGCCCGTCGCGTTCCCGAGGTTCATCAGGCGGCCCTCGGAGAGCACGATGATCGACCGCTCCCGCCGGTCACCGTCGGCGGGGAACGTCCACTCGTGCACCTGCGGCTTGATCTCGGTGCGCGTGACACCCGGCACGGCCGCGAGGCCGGCGATGTCGATCTCGTTGTCGAAGTGGCCGATGTTCCCGACGATCGCCTTGTCCTTCATCGCGACCATGTGCGCCGCGGTGATGACGTCGCGGTTGCCCGTCGTGGTGATGAAGAAGTCGGCCTCGCCGAGGAGGTCCTCGATCCGGGTGACCTGGTAGCCGTCCATCGCCGCCTGGAGCGCGCAGATCGGGTCGACCTCGCTGACGACGACACGCGCACCCTGGCCGCGCAGCGCCTCGGCGGCGCCCTTGCCGACGTCGCCGTAGCCGGCGACGAACGCGAGCTTGCCGCCCATGAGGACGTCGGTGGCCCGGTTGATGCCGTCGGGCAGCGAGTGCCGGATGCCGTACTTGTTGTCGAACTTCGACTTGGTCACCGAGTCGTTGACGTTGATCGCCGGGAAGAGCAGCTGGCCGGCCTCGTGCAGCTGGTAGAGCCGGTGCACGCCGGTCGTGGTCTCCTCGCTCACGCCGAGGACGTCGGCCGCGATGCGCGTCCAGCGCTGCGGGTCCTGGCCCAGCGAGCGGCGCAGCACGCCGAGGACGATGTTCAGCTCGTCGGAGTAGCCGGGCTCGCCGGGGGCGCCGTCCGCGGGGACGGCACCGGCGGCCTCGAACTCGACGCCCCGGTGGACGAGGAGCGTCGCGTCGCCCCCGTCGTCGAGGATCATGTTCGGGCCCGTGCCGCCGGGCCAGACGAGGATCTGCTCGGTGCAGTCCCAGTACTCCTCGAGCGACTCGCCCTTCCACGCGAACACCGGCACGCCCTGGGGCGCCTCGGGCGTGCCGTGCGGCCCGACGGCGACCGCGGCTGCGGCCTCGTCCTGGGTCGAGAAGATGTTGCACGAGGCCCAGCGCACCTCGGCGCCGAGCGCGACGAGCGTCTCGATGAGCACCGCCGTCTGGACGGTCATGTGCAGCGAGCCGGCGATCCGGGCACCCGCGAGCGGCTGCGCCTCCGCGTACTCGGCCCGCAGGGCCATGAGACCGGGCATCTCGTGCTCGGCGAGGCGGATCTGGTGTCGGCCGGCCTCGGCGAGGCCGAGGTCGCGGACCTTGTAGACGCCCGGCTCCTCGTGGAAGCCGGGAGCGGCCGGACGTCCGGCGGTGGTCGTGGTGGTCATCGTCACCTCAGGTGGTCGGCACCCGGCCGCGCGGCGGCAGGGTGCGGTCGGTGGTCACGCGGGTCTGGGTCGCACGCGGCGTCCGGGTGCACGCGGCGCGTGCACCGCGGGGACGGGCGGGTGCGGGCCCGGCGCGGCCCCTCCGGGCCGATCGGCATCACCTGCGCCAAGCACACCCATCGTACGCGACGCCCCTGCGGTACGGCAGGGCGCCGCCGGTCCCACCTCGGCGACGTCGTCAGACCGTGCCGCCGGCCGGCACCGCCTCGTCCACGAGCAGCACCGGGATCCCGTCCCGCACGGGGTACGCGAGCGCGCACGCCTGGCCCTGGCACACGAGCTGGGGTGAGCCGTCGACGGCCGCGGCGTCGGCGAGCGCGGACCCGCAGGCCGGGCAGCGCAGGATCTCGCGCACCCACGGCGGCAGGTCGGTGCCCGGTCCGGTCATCGGAGCTCCTCGTCGCTCGAGCCCCGCACGAGGGCGAGGACGTCGTCACGGACCTTGGTCATCACGTCCTCGTCGGCGGCCTCCACGTTGAGGCGCAGCAGCGGCTCGGTGTTCGACGCGCGCAGGTTGAACCACCAGCGCGGGTGCGAGCCCCAGTGGGAGACGGTGAGCCCGTCGAGCTCGTCGACCTCGACCGGACCGGCGCCCTGCTGCGTCACGTAGGCCTCGACGACGCGTGCCCGGGCCGCCGCGACGTCGTCCACCCGGGAGTTGATCTCGCCCGAGGCGACGTACGGCTGGTAGGCCTCGGCGAGCTCGCTCAGCGCCAGGGGCCGCCCGTCGGCCGCCCGCGCCTGCCCGAGGGCGGCGAGGACGTGCATCGCGGCGAGCATGCCCGTGTCGGCGAAGAAGAAGTCCCGGAAGTAGTAGTGCGCGCTGTGCTCACCGCCGAAGACGGCGTCGTTCCGGGCCATCTCGGCCTTGATGTACGAGTGGCCCACGCGCGTGCGCACCGTGGTCGCGCCCGCCGCGTCGAGCAGGTCGGGGACGACCTTGGAGCTGATGAGGTTGTAGATCACCGTCGGCGTGCGGCCGGCGGCACGCTCGCGGGCCACCTCGCGCAGGCCGACCAGCGCGGTGATGGCCGAGGGCGTGACCGGCTCGCCCCGCTCGTCCACCACGAAGCAGCGGTCGGCGTCCCCGTCGAACGCGAGCCCGATGTCCGCGCCGTGCTCGACCACCGCGGCCTGCAGGTCGCGCAGGTTCTCCGGCTCGAGCGGGTTCGCCTCGTGGTTGGGGAACGTGCCGTCGAGCTCGAAGTACAGGGGCACGACGTCGAACGGCAGCGCCGCGAGCCCGGCCGCCTCCCCCAGCACCGCGGGGACGGTGAGCCCGCCCATGCCGTTACCGGCGTCGACGACGACCTTCAGCGGGCGCGCCTCGCGCAGGTCCACCAGGGAGCGCAGGAACCCCGCGTACTCCGCGAGCATCTCCTGCTCGGTGACCGTGCCGAGCTCGTCCGCGGGCGCCGGGGGGTCGACCAGGTACCGCGCCGCGAGCGAGCGGATCTCGCCGAGACCCGCGTCCTCGCCCACCGGGCGTGCGCCCGCCCAGCACATCTTGATGCCGTTGTACTGCGCCGGGTTGTGGCTCGCGGTGAACATCGCGCCCGGCACGTCGAGCGCACCGGACGCGTGGTAGAGACCGTCGGTCGAGCACAGGCCGATCGTGACGACGTCGACGCCACGGGCCGTGAGCCCCTCGGCGAACGCCGTGACGAGCTCGGGACCGGACGGGCGCATGTCCCGCCCGATGACCGCACGGGGGCGGGCCCCGCCGGAGGCGCCCCGCAGGACGACGACGTCGGCGAACGCCGCTCCGATCGCGCGAGCGACCTCAGGGCTGAACGGATCGGGCACGACCCCGCGTACGTCGTACGCCTTGATGAGTGCGCTGAGGTCGGGGACGGCCGTCGGGCCGGCGGGGTTCGCTGAGGTCACGCCCCGCAGCCTATCGAGAGGTGTCGCGCCGTCCCGCCGAGCGGCGCACGGCGGCCCGCGGAGGAGGCGGTCGTCGTCGCAGAGCCCGCGCGGGTCAGCGCGGCTTGCGCGCCGAGCGCTCGATCACGGACTGGATCGGCAGGCTCAGCCAGGTGCCCTCGTCCCCGAGCGTGAGCCACTCCCGCCGCTCACACCGGTGGCAGGAGACGAAGGTGACGTCGGTGCCGTCGGTGAGGACGAGCGGCAGGCGGGTGAGGTCGGTGCTGCCGCACGACGAGCACACGTCCGGGCGAGGGCTGTCGCCCACGTCGCCCACGTCGGCCTCGCCCACCCGGTCAGCCCTCCCCGCGCAGGACGCGCAGGTGACCGCGTCGCGTGATCTCGGACGGCGAGGTGGCCGGCTCCGGCGCCACCGCGACGGCGCGCGGCCGGCCGGCCTCGCGCACGGCGTCGGCGAGCGCCACGAGGTCGTCCGGGCTCGGGCCGGTCGGCACGAACTCGGGGGTGAGGCGCACGACCTCCCACCCGCGCGGGGCCGTCAGGCGTCCCGCGTGCTCGCTGCACAGGTCGTACGAGTGCGGCTCGGCCAGCTGGGCGAGCGGCCCGAGCACCGCGGTCGAGTCCGAGTAGACGTATGTGAGGGTCGCCACAGCGGACCGCCCGCAGGCGCTGCGGGAGCACTGCCGTCCTGACCTCACAGGCGTGAGAGTACCTGTGCCCACCGAGACGTGCCCTGCACCACGCCGCCGCAGCGGTATCGCGCCCGTCGCGGCACCGTGCTGGGCGCGGCGACCTACACTCGAGGACGTGAGCACCGTCCAGCGC
>CAUQTR010000133.1:0-5839 GCA_963521045.1 uncultured Actinotalea sp. | reverse complement strand
GGCCGGCACGACGCCGCCGGCCTGACGTGAAGGGTTGCCCGCGCCCGCCGCGGGGAACCCTTCACGCCAGGTCCCGGTCCTCGGGCGCCCCGGAGGGCCGTCCCGTCGGCGCCGTCAAGCGGTCGGGGGAGCGCTCACCGCGGCCGTGAGGAACGTCATGGCCCAGTGCCGTGCCGCGTCGGGCGTCCCGGCCGGTGCGCCGGCCTGCTCACCCTGGTACAGGTCCACCCGGTCGACCGCCGTGACCGCGAGGATGCCGCGCATGCGGAACCAGAGCTCCCCCCGGGACAGCCCGGGCAGCGCCCGCTCGAGGGCGGCGAGGTAGCGGTCGAGGATCTCGGCCTCCGCCGGCCCGGTCCACCGGCGCGTCTCGTCCGCGGGGTCGGTGAGGATCGTCACGACGAGGCGGGACGTCCGGGCGCCGTCCGCGTCCCCGGCCGGCATGCTGTCGAACATCGGGCCCGCGAACGCCTCCACCAGCGCGGCGACGGGCGGGTCGGCGGTCTTCGCGAGCAGCCGGTCGAGCGCGGCCCGCTGCGCGGCGGTGATCGGGTCGACGACGCGGCGGACGACCGCCGTCATGAGATCCGCCTTCGACCCGAAGTGGTAGCCGACGGCGGCCACGTTCGCGCCGGCGAGCTCGGTGATCGCGCGGATCGAGGTGCCCTGGTAGCCGCGGTCGGCGAAGAGCTGCTCGGCGGCGTCGAGCAGCTGCGCGCGGGTGTCGGCGGTCGCCACGGGAGCACGATACAGTCGTTTGATTCAAACGATCGTATGAACCGCGGAGGAACGATGACGCTGCTCGTCTACGGCGCCGGTGTTGTCGGCAGCCTCCTCGCGGTACGCCTGCACGAGGCAGGCCACGACGTCGAGCTCCTCGCCCGGGGCGAGCGCCTGGCCACGCTGCGCCGGCACGGCGTCCGGCTCGCCGAGCAGGACAGCAGCACGGTGCGGGAGGTCCGGGTGCCGGTGGTCGACCGCCCGGCCGGCCCCTACGACCTCATCGCGGTCGTCGTCCGCACCCACCAGGTGCTGGGGGTGCTCGAGTCCCTCGTGGACGTCGAGGGGGACGTGCTGCTGCTCGTCCACTGGGCGGCCGGGGCGGAGCCTCTGGCGGCGGTGATCGGCCCGGAGCGGCTGCTGCTCGGCTACGGGGCGGAGGGCGGCCGAATGGACGGCGACGTGGTGCGGCACCGCGCGGCCAGCCTCGTGACGCGCCTGGCGCCCATGCCGGTCGGCGAGCCGGACGGACGCAGCACCGCCCGGGTCCGTCGGATCGTCCGCATGCTGCACGAGGCGGGCATCCACGCCCGGCACCAGCCCCGGATGGTCGAGTGGCTCATCGCCCATGCCGCGTTCGAGGTGCCGCTCGGGCCGGCGGTGCGTACCGCGGGAGGCCCGCGAGCGCTCGCCGACGACCGGGACGCCCTCCGTCTCATGGTCCGTGACCTGCAGCGGACCATGGCCGCGGTGCCGACGTCCCCGGTCCCGCGCGGCTTCGGCGCGCTGCAGGCCCTGCCCGAGGGGCTGCTCACGACGCTGTTCCGCGGGTTCCTGCGCAGCCAGGCGGTCGCCTACACCGCCCTGGGCAGCACCGCGCCGGCGGCGGTCGCCGAGCTCGACCTGCTGGCCGAGCAGCTCCGCGCCGCGTCGGGGGCCCAGCACTGACCGACGGGTCCTCAGGTGCCCGGCACTGACCGGCCGGTCCTCAGGTGCCCTTGGGGTGCCAGACCGTCTTCGTCTCCGTGAACGCCAGGATGCGGCGCGGGCCGTCGGGCGCCGCCGTCCAGTCCGGCTCGGCGTCGTCCAGGGGCGGCCGGAGCACCCGCTTGATGCTCCCGGCGGCGTCGGCCTCCAGCGCACCCCACGTGATGCCCTCCGCCACCGCCGCGCCCGCGAGGTCGATCGCGTTGACGTCCAGGTGCCCGGCGAGGTGCGGCGCGATCTCGGCGGTGCGGCCCGTGAGGACGTTGACGACGCCCTTCGGGACGTCGGAGGTCGCCAGCACCTCGGACAGCGTGATCGCCGGCAGGGGCCGCTGCTCGCTGCTGACGAGCACGGCGGTGTTGCCCGTGACGAGGACGGGAGCCAGGACGCTCACCAGCCCGAGCAGCGAGGACCGCTGCGGCGCCAGCACCGCCACGACGCCCGTCGGCTCGGGGACCGAGAGGTTGAAGTACGGCCCGGCCACCGGGTTCGCCGACCCGGCGACCTGGGCCACCTTGTCGGCCCACCCGGCGTACCAGACCCACCGGTCGACGGCCGCGGAGACGGCGGCGTCGGCCTCGGCGCGCGAGACGCCCTCGCCCGCCGCGACCTCGTCGGCGAACTGCGCCCGCCGGCCCTCGAGGAGCTCGGCGACGCGGTAGAGCACCTGGCCGCGGTTGTACGCGGTCGCGCCCGCCCAGCCCTGCTGCGCAGCCCGCGCGGCGACGACGGCGTCGCGCGCGTCCTTGCGCGAGCCGAGCGCGGCGTTGGCGAGGAACTGGCCGTCGGCCGCGCTCACCGCGTAGGTGCGGCCCGACTCGCTGCGGGGGAACGCCCCGCCGATGAAGAGCTTGTACGTCTTGCGCACGTCCACCCGGGCGGGCGTGCCGGCGTCGGTCGCCATCAGTCGGTGCTCCCCTCGGCGAGGTACGGCGCGAGGCCGTGCCGTCCGCCCTCGCGGCCGTGGCCGGACTCCTTGTACCCGCCGAACGGGCTCGTCGGGTCGAACCGGTTGAACGTGTTGGCCCACACGACGCCGGCCTGCAGCCGGTCCGCCATCCACAGGATGCGCGAGCCCTTCTCCGTCCAGACGCCCGCCGAGAGGCCGTAGGGCGTGTTGTTCGCCTTGGCGACGGCCTCGTCCGGCGTGCGGAACGTCAGGACCGAGAGCACGGGGCCGAAGATCTCCTCGCGCGCGATCCGGTGCGCCGCGCTGACGTCGGTGAACACCGTCGGCGGGAACCAGTACCCGCGCTCGGGCAGGTCGCACGCGGGGCTCCAGCGGGTGGCTCCCTCGGCGGTGCCCGCCGCGGCCAGCTCGGTGATCCGGTCGAGCTGCGCCGCGGAGTTGATGGCGCCGACGTCGGTGTTCTTGTCCATCGGGTCGCCGACGCGCAGGGTCGCCAGGCGCTCCTTGAGCCGCTCGACGACCTCGTCGGCCACCGACTCCTGGACGAGCAGCCGGGAGCCGGCGCAGCAGACCTGGCCCTGGTTGAAGTAGATGCCGTTGACGATGCCCTCGACCGCCTGGTCGATCGGCGCGTCGTCGAACAGGATGTTCGCCGCCTTGCCGCCGAGCTCGAGCGTGACGGTCTTGCGGGTGCCCGCGACCTCGCGCGCGATCCGCTTGCCGACCGCCGTCGAGCCCGTGAACGCGATCTTGTCGACGCCGGGGTGGGCGACGAGCCGCGCACCCGTCTCGCGCGCGCCGGTGAGGATGTTGACGACGCCCGGCGGCAGCTCCGCCTGGCCGAGGAGCTCGGCGAAGAGCAGGGCCGTGAGCGGCGTCGTCTCGGCCGGCTTGAGGACCACGGTGTTGCCCGTGGCGAGCGCGGGCGCGATCTTCCACGCGAGCATGAGCAGGGGGAAGTTCCACGGGATGACCTGGGCCGCGACGCCGTGCGGGCGGGGGTTCGCGCCGAAGCCGGCGTGGTCGAGCTTGTCCGCCCAGCCCGCGTAGTAGAAGAAGTGCGCGGCCGCCGTGGGGACGTCGACGTCCCGGGACTCGCGGATCGGCTTGCCGTTGTCGAGCGTCTCGAGCACCGCGAACTCGCGCGAGCGCTCCGCGAGCAGGCGGGCGATGCGGAAGAGGTACTTCGCGCGCTCGGCGCCCGGCATCGGTCCCCAGACGCGCTGCTGCGCGCGGCGGGCGGCCGCCACCGCGCGGTCGACGTCGGCCTCGCCCGCCTCCGCGATGTCGGCGAGCACCTCCTCGGTCGCGGGGTTGACCGTCTTGAACGTCGTCCCGTCGGCCGGGTCGACGAACTCGCCGTCGATGAACAGCCCGTACGACGAGGCGATGTCGACGACGGCCCGGGACTCGGGGGCGGGGGCGTACTCGAAGGCGCTCATGGCGGGCCCCTCAGTCGACGGTGACGTAGTCGGGGCCGGAGTACCAGCCGGTGCGGAGCTTCTGGCGCTGCTGCAGCACGTCGTTGAGCAGCGAGGACGCGCCGAACCGGTACCAGGCCGGGTCGAGCCAGTCCTCGCCCGCGGTCTCGTTGACGGCCACGAGGTGCTTGATCGCGTCCTTCGACGTCCGGATCCCGCCGGCCGGCTTCACGCCGATCTGGACCCCGGTCTGACGGCGGAAGTCGCGCACGGCCTCGAGCATGACGACGGTGACGGGCAGGGTCGCGGCCGGGCTGATCTTGCCCGTGCTGGTCTTGATGAAGTCGGCGCCCGCGAGCATCGCGAGCCACGACGCGCGCCGCACGTTGTCGTAGGTCGCGAGCTCCCCGGTCTCGAGGATGACCTTGAGGTGGGCGGAGGCGCCGTTCTCCCGGCACACCTCGCGCACCGCGACGATGTCCTCGAAGACCCGCTCGTAGCGGCCGGAGAGGAAGGCGCCGCGGTCGATCACCATGTCGATCTCGTGCGCGCCGGCCTGGACGGCCTCGCGCGTGTCGGTGAGCCGGACGTGGCGGCTGGCCCGCCCCGACGGGAACGCGGTCGCGACGGCGGCGACGTGCACCCCGGAGTCGCCGAGCGCCTCGACCGCGACGGGGACGAGGTCGTTGTAGACGCAGACGGCGGCGACGCGTGGGCACGACGGGTCGCCCGGCTCGGGCTGGACGGCCTTCGCGCACAGGCCGCGGACCTTGCCCGGGGTGTCGGAACCCTCGAGCGTCGTGAGGTCGATCATCCGGATGATGAGGTCGAGCGCCCAGGCCTTCGCGGTCGTCTTGATCGAGCGTGTGCCGAGCATCGCGGCGCGGCCGTCGGCGCCGACCCGGTCCACCCCGGGCATGCCGTGCAGGTAGCGGCGCAGCGACGCGTCGTCGAGGGAGGAGGTGCCGACGACCCGCCGGGCGATCTCCGCGAGGTCGGACGCGGACCGCTCGGGCGGACCCTCCGGGGTGCGCCCTTCGGCCGGCGTCGTTGCCGTGGTGGTCATCGCCCGATCCTACCCACCGGTAACACCGGGAGAACTCGCCCGTGCGGTGCTGCGGCCGCCCCGTGCCCGCCTCGCGTACGGGTCGGCCCGGCGGCCGGTGGAGGCGCCTCGCGGCATGCCCCAGGCTGTCCCCGTGAGCGCTGCCCCCACGGCCCGGACCGCGTACCTCGACCACCCGGGCCCCATCCCGTTCGCGCACCGCGGCTTCGCCCCCGACGGCCGCGAGAACTCGATGGCGGCCTTCGAGGCGGCGGTGCGCCTGGGCTACCGCTACGTGGAGACGGACGTCCACGCGACGGCCGACGGCGTCCTCGTCGCGTTCCACGACGCGACGCTCGACCGCGTCACGGACGGCGTCGGACCCGTCGCCGGCCTGCCCTGGTCGACGGTGCGCGCGGCCCGCATCGGGGGCACCGAACCGGTGCCCCTGCTCGAGGACCTGCTCGGCACGTGGCCCCACCTCCGGGTGAACATCGACGTCAAGGCCGACGGCGCCGTCGGGCCGCTCGCCGACGCCCTCGAGCGCACGGGAGCGCACGACCGGGTCTGCGTGGCGTCGTTCTCGGATGCCCGGCGACGTGCGGTCCTGCGCCGGCTCTCGCGACCCGCGGCGACGTCGGCCGGGAACGCGTCGGCGGCGGCATTCCGTGCCGCCGCCGCGACCCGGTCGACCCGCGCGGTCGCCCGCGCCCGGCACGACGTCGACTGCCTCCCGGGCCCCGAACGGCACCGCCG
>CAUQTR010000132.1:0-5841 GCA_963521045.1 uncultured Actinotalea sp. | reverse complement strand
CGCGAGCGAGGCCCGTGACAGGCGGTCGGTCATGCGTCCCCCAGGGTGGTCGTTCGGTGGTCGCGGGCGGGCGCCGGGCGACGGTGCCCGCGCGTCATGCCTCGGCCCGTACGGGCCCGCTCGAGGCCCGGACCACGAGCGAGACGGACATCCGCTGCGTGCGCGGCCCGGCGTCGTCCAGGTCGTCGCCGATGTCCACCGTGCCGGTGGCGCTGTGGTCCACCTCGTCCAGCAGGAGGTCGACGGCGGCGCGGCCGAGCAGCCGCATCGGCACCGCCACCGTGGTGAGCCCGGGTGAGACCTGCGTCGCAGCCGGGATGTCGTCGAAGCCGACCACCGACACCCGGCCGGGCACGTCGGTACCGCGGGCCCGCAGGCGGTCGAGGATCCCCAGCGCGATGAGGTCGTTGTGCGCGACGACGGCGGTCGCACCGCTCGCAGCGACGAGGTCCGCCGCCGCCACGCCCCCGGCGAACACGGTCGGGAAGTGGCCGAGCTGGATGAGCTCGACGTCCGCGACGCCGTGCGCGGCGATCTCGAGACCGCGGCGCCGCTCGCGGTCCGACCACGAGCCCCACTGCCCCCCGGCGTACGCGATCCGCCGGTGGCCCAGCGCGTGCAGGTGCGCCACGGCCTGGCGGATGCCGTCCTCGTTGTCGATCACGACCGACCGCAGGTGCTCGGACTCGCGGTTGACGAGCACGATGCGCGGCTGCTGCGGCAGCGCTGCGAGCGCCTGGTCCGGCATGCGCGGCGAGCAGAGCACGATCCCGTCGACCTCGGACGTCATCCGGTGCACGAGCTCGGTCTCCAGACGCGGGTCCTCGTCGGCGTCGGCGACGACGACGGTCAGGCCGGCCGCGCGCGCCCGGTGCTGGACGCCCTTGGCGATCCCCGAGAAGAACGGGTTCTGCATGTCCGGGACGATGAGCCCGAGGCGGCGCTGGCCGGCCCCGGCGTCGTCGCGGCCCGCGCGGTAGCCGAGCTGGGCGGCCGCGGCCTGGACGCGCTCGCGCCGGTCGGCCGAGACGCTCGACGGGTGGGCGAGCGCCCGGGACGCCGTTGCGGGGGAGACTCCCGCCGCTCGGGCGACGTCGCGCAGCGTGGCCACGGTGCACCTCCCGGTCGAGTCCTGTCGTACCCGGTCATGAAACGCGGATGAACGGATCTCAGCACGTTTCACGCCTGGTGTGCAAGGAGCGTCGGCAATCGGTGGCAACCCGGGCGTCATGCTTGGCATCGGCGCACGTCGGACGCCAGGATGGACCCCGGTTCACGTTTCATGCTGTCTCAGGGGAGGCCCCGATGTCCGCTCAGTCCACGGCGCGCTGGACGCTCCATCCCGATCGCGCGCTGCCGGCGGACCCCACGACCCGCGACATCGCGCGCACCCTCTACGCGCACACGCGCGAGCTGCCGATCGTCTCCATGCACGGCCACGTCGACGCGGCGATGCTCGCGGCGGACGAGCCGTTCGGCGACCCGGCCGAGGTCTTCGTCATCCCGGACCACTACCTCGTCCGCATGCTCGTCTCGCAGGGCGTGCCGCACGGCGACCTCGGCGTCCCGCGGCGCGACGGCGGCGCCGTCGAGACCGACCCGCGCGCGATCTGGCGGACGTTCTGCAGCCACTGGAACCTGTTCCGCGGCACGCCCACGCGCTACTGGATGGAGCACGTGCTGGCCGAGGTCTTCGGCGTCAGCGCGCCGCCGTCGGCGCAGACCGCCGACCAGCTGTACGACGAGGTCCAGGCGACGCTGAGCACGCCCGAGTTCCGCCCCCTCGCGCTCGTGGACCGCCTCCACCTCGAGATCCTCGCGACGACGGACCCGGCCACCGCGACCCTCGACGCGCACGCCGACCTCGCGGCCCGCGGCTGGGGCGAGCGCATCGTCCCGACGTTCCGCCCGGACGCCCTGCTGCACGTCGACCGCGCGGAGTGGCGCGACGACGTCGCGCTGCTGGCCGAGCGGTCCGGGGTCGACGTCGGCTCCTACGACGGGTTCGTCCGCGCGCTCGAGCAGCGGCGGGCCGCGTTCATCGAGCGCGGCGCGCGCGCGACCGACCACGGCCACCTGCTCGCCGACACCACGCCGATGAGCCCCACGAACGCCGGCCGCATCTACGCCGCGGCCCTGCGCGGCGAGGTCTCGGCCGCGGACGCCCAGGCGTTCGGCGCGCACATGCTGCACGAGATGGCGCGGATGTCGGCCGAGGACGGCCTCGTCATGCAGCTCCACCCGGGCGTGCTGCGCAACCACGACCCCCGCGTGCTCGCCGAGCGCGGACCCGACGTCGGCTACGACATCCCCGTGGCCGCGGAGTACACGCGCGGCCTGCGGCCGCTGCTCGAGTCGTTCGGCCACCACCCGGGCCTGCGGCTCATCGTGTTCACGGTCGACGAGACGGTCTTCGCGCGTGAGCTCGCGCCGCTGGCGGGCGTCTACCCGGCCATGAAGCTCGGCGCGCCGTGGTGGTTCCTCGACACCCCGGACGGCATGCGCCGCTTCCGCGAGGCCGTCACGGACTCGGCGGGGTTCTACAACACGACCGGCTTCGTCGACGACACGCGCGCCTTCTTCTCGATCCCCGCGCGGCACGACCTCGCGCGCCGGGTCGACGCCGGCTACCTCGCCCGCCTGGTCGCCGAGCACCGTCTCACGCTCGACGAGGCCGCCGAGACGGCGGTCGACCTCGCCTACGAGCTCCCGAAGCAGGCGTACCCGAAGCCGACCGCCTGACCCGTCGAGGTCGACATCCCGGGCCGAGGTCGATGGTCAGGACGGTCGACCTCGGTCCGCACCATCGACCTCGGGATCAGCCCTCGAGGTTCTCCTGCTGCATGCGCGGGGACGCGTGGATGCAGACCATGCGGAGCGGGCCTTCGCCGGTCGCCACGAACGTGTGGGCGGTGCCGGCGCCGACGTTGAGGATGTCGCCCGCGACCGCGCGGTGCTCCTCGCCGTCGGCCGTGACGAGCGCCTCGCCCTCGACGACCACCCACGTCTCCGTGTACGGGTGCCGGTGCAGACCCGGCCCCTGGCCGGGGTCGCTGTCGACGAGGAAGAACGAGACCCCCGAGCCGTAGCCCTCGCCCTCGAACCGTGCGGTGCGCCCGCTGCCGATCCTCAGCTCCGACGCCGTCACCCTGCTCAGCACCTGCGCTCCCGTCCCTCGAGTGTTCGGCCCCAGCCTGCCCGAGCCGACGTCGAGCGGGAACCCCCGCCCGCAGCCCGGCCCGTAGCGGCTCCGCCGCTGAGCGGGTCCGTCGGACCACGGCGTCGGGTGCGGTCGGTCAGGTGACCGTGCCGAGCTGCCAGGGGATGAACTCGTCCTGGCCGAGGTCGAGGTCCTCGCTGACGGTGGTCTCGCCGCTCGCCACGCGCAGGATCTTCTCGAGGATCTCCTGGCCCACCTGCTCGAGGCCGGCCGTCCCGTCGACGATGCGCCCGGCGTTGAGGTCCATGTCCTCGGCCATCCGCAGGTACATCTGCGTGTTGGTCGCGACCTTGATCGACGGCGTTGGCTTGCAGCCGAGCACGGACCCGCGTCCCGTCGTGAAGACGACGACGTTCGCGCCGCCGGCGACGAGGCCGGTCACGGACACCGGGTCGTACCCCGGCGTGTCCATGAACCCGAACCCGGGCACCGCGATGGGCTCGGCGTACTCGTAGACGGCCGACAGCTCCGCCGTGCCGCCCTTCGCCACGGCGCCCAGCGACTTCTCGAGGATCGTCGTCAGGCCGCCGGCCTTGTTGCCGGGGGACGGGTTGTTGTCGAGCGAGCCGCCGCCCTGCTCGGCGTACGTGCGCCACCAGTCGATCCGGTCCAGGAGCCGCTGCCCGACCTCGGGCGAGACGGCCCGCCGCGTCAGGAGGTGCTCGGCCCCGAACACCTCGGGCGTCTCGGCGAGCACCGACCGCGCGCCCCATGCCACGAGCCGGTCGGACGCCCACCCGAGCGCCGGGTTCGCGGTGATGCCCGAGTAGCCGTCCGAGCCGCCGCAGTTGAGCCCCAGCACCAGCTCGCCGACGTCGCACTCCTCGCGCCGGCGTGCCTCGAGCTGCGGCAGCATCGACTCGATCGCCGCTACGCCCGCGCGCACCGTCTTCCGGATGCCGCCGGTCTCCTGGATCGTCAGCTGCTGCACCACGGTGTCGCCGGGGATGTCCGCGCCGCCGAGGACCTGGTCGACCTGGAGCATCTCGCAGCCGAGCCCGAGCACGAGCAGCCCGGCGACGTTGGGGTGGGTCGCGTACCCGCGCAGCGTGCGCAGCAGCATCTGGCCGCCCTCGGACGTCGGCACCATCCCGCAGCCGCTCGTGTGCGTCAGGGCGACGACGCCGTCGACGTGCGGGTACGCGTCGAGCACCGGCCCGCGGAACTGGTCCGCGATGAGCTTGGCCGAGCTCGCCGAGCAGTTCACCGACGTGAGGATCGCGACGTAGTTGCGCGTGCCGACCCGCCCGTCGGCGCGCCGGTAGCCCTGGAACGTGGGCCGCGGCCCGTCGAGCGGCGCGGGCACCACCCGGGCGGTGCCGAACTCGTACTCGTGGTCGACGTCGCCCATGCCGAGGTTGTGCGTGTGCACGTGGTCGCCGACGGCGATGTCCACCCTCGCGCGGCCGATCGACTGGCCGTACTTGTGCACCGCGGCGCCTGCCGCGACGGGCCGGACCGCGAGCTTGTGCCCGCGCGGCACGCTCTGCGTGACCACGAGCGGCGCGCCGTCGGCGAGCGCGAGCACCGTCCCGGACTGCAGGTCGCGCGTCGCGACGGCGACGTCGTCCTCGGGGCGCAGCAGGAGCGTCGCGTCGGCCAGCGTGGCCGGTGCCTCGGTCGTCATGAGTCGTCCTTCCGATGGTCCGCGTGCAGGGCGGCCTCGACGGCGTCGCCCGGCAGGTGCCCGTCCGCGAACACCCAGGTGAACGTCCGGCGCACCGGTGATCCTTCCCCGACCACCAGCGGTCGCTCCCACGCGAGGGAGGACCCGAGGGCGGGGTAGTCGGCGACGCGCACGAACCAGGGGTCCTGAGCGGTCACGTCGTCGCCGGGCGCGACGGCGACGGTCACCGGCTGCCCCTCGACCGTCGCCCGCCAGGCGACCCAGCGCGCGCCGTCGGCGGGGCGTGTGCCGTGCACGGCGTCCTCACCCGAGCCGAGCGGCGACGAGACCTCGACGTCGCGGCTCGGCGCGAGCCGGCAGAACACGCCGCCGTAGCCGGCCCGGTCGCGGCCGTGGGTGCCGGGGCTGCCGAGCGTGACGGACGGCCGGGGCCCGTCCTGGTCGCCGTCGCCCGGCAGCCGCAGCGTCGTCCCCAGTGCGAGGCGCCACGTCGCGTCGTCGACGGCGGCCCACGCGAGCTCGCGCTCCTCCTGGAGCAGGGGAGTGCCGCTCGGGTCGAGCCAGTCGAGCACGTGCACGACGCTGCCGGGGGCCCGCCGCAGCCACGAGCGGTGCACGACGCGGCCATGGTCGCGGCGCCACGTGTAGCCCTCGTCGCGCACGTAGGTGCGCCCGCCCCAGAGGTTCGTCCCGTCGACGTCCTGAACGCCGACCGACAGCCCCACGTGCCAGGTGTGGTCGCGCGGGCTCGCGTCGGTGAGCACGACACCGGCCCGCGTGCGCAGCGGGTGCAGGTGCGGGCGCGGGGAGTCGAAGTCGGGGCTGCCGGTTCCGTCGGCGTAGCGCAGCACCTCGGTACGGCCCAGCTGGACGGCGAGGAGCCCGTGGTGGCCCGTCCAGCGCGGGGCAGGTACCCACGGGGGAGCCTTGACCGGTGCGTCCGGCCCGACGGCGGCCGGCGGCGGCGTCACCCCGACGCCGCTCACGCCGGCAC
>CAUQTR010000131.1:0-5868 GCA_963521045.1 uncultured Actinotalea sp. | reverse complement strand
CCGTCAGCGAGGGCCCGTCCGAACCTGCGACGTCCGGGGCCGCGGGGCCGGCGGGTGCCGGCCGGGCGGGTGCATCGGCGCGGACCGCCGTCCCGCCACCCGACGACGACGCCGTGGGGTTGGGCAGGGGCCGCTTCGGTGCGATGGACGGCGGCTGGGTCCCGTCGGTGCTCATCGGTCTCCCTCGGTCGGTGCCGTCGTGCCGGCGTCACCCGTGTCGTCTGCGGTCGGTCGGTCGTCCTGCGCGTCCTCGGCGGGGACGGAGACGTCGGCGGGCACCGTGGTACCGGCCGTCGCGTCGCTCTCGCCCGTCTGCGATTGTGCATCGAGGTCGTCGGTGTCGGCGTCAGACTCCAGACCGATCTGACCGGCGTCGTCCCCCACGGTAGCCGCATCCCCCGCGAGGTTGCGCTCCACGTTGCGGGCGACCGCCAGGATCCGGTCACCCGGGTCCGGCTTCGCGAGGATCACGCCGGTCGCGTCCCGTCCGTGCACGGGCAGCTGACCGACGAGCGACCGCACCACCTTCCCGCGCTCCATGACGACGAGGATCTCGTCCTCCTGGTCCGCCATGATCGCGCCGACGAGCGCGCCACGGTCGTCGGGGAGCCGCGCGGCCCGCACGCCCTGGCTCGCCCGGTTGGTCCGGCGGTACTCGAGGTTGCCGTCGCGGTTGACGCGGTGCATGTCGGAGCGCTTCGCCGTGCCGCCGTCGGTGACCGTCACGAGGAAGGACGCCTCGTCGATGACGTGCATCGACAGCAGCTCGTCGTCGGACGTCTTGAAGCGCATGCCGGTGACGCCCGAGGTGGCACGCCCCATCGGACGCAGCTGGTCGGCCGTCGCGAAGAACCGGACGGCCTGGCCCTTGCGCGAGACGAGGAGCAGCTCGGAGTCGTCGTCGGCCAGGACGGCCGAGACGAGCTCGTCCGGCACACCGGCCTCGTCCTCGCGCAGGTTGATCGCGATGAGACCGCCCGAGCGGTTGGAGTCGTACTCCGCGAGGCGCGTCTTCTTCACCAGGCCCCGGCGGGTGGCCAGGACCAGGTACTCCGCCTGCTGGTAGTCGCGCAGGTCGACGACCTTGGCGATCTGCTCGCCCGGCTGGAAGGCGAGGAGGTTCGCGACGTGCTGGCCCTTCGAGTCGCGCCCGCCCTCGGGCAGCTCGTAGGTCTTCGCCCGGTACACGCGGCCGAGGTTGGTGAAGAAGAGCAGCCAGTGGTGGGTCGTCGTCACCCCGAAGTGCTCGACGACGTCGTCGGCGCGCAGCTGCGCACCCCGCACGCCCTTGCCGCCCCGCTTCTGCACGCGGTACTGGTCGCTGCGCGTGCGCTTGGCGTACCCGCCGCGCGTGATCGTGACGACGACCTCCTCCTCGGCGATGAGGTCCTCCATGGAGACCTCGCCGTCGAACGGGAGGATCTGCGTGCGGCGCTCGTCGCCGTACTTCGCGACGATCTCGTCGAGCTCGGCTCCCACGATGTCCCGCTGGCGCTGCGGCTTGGCGAGGATGTCCTCGTAGTCCGCGATCTTGACCATCAGGCCGTCGTACTCGTCGATGATCTTCTGACGCTCGAGTGCTGCGAGCTGGCGCAGCTGGAGGTTGAGGATCGCGCGCGCCTGGATCTCGTCGACCTCGAGCAGTCGCATGAGGCCCTCGCGCGCCTCCTCGACCGTGGCGGACGCGCGGATGAGCGCGATGACCTCGTCGAGCGCGTCGAGCGCCTTGAGGTAGCCGCGCAGGATGTGGGCGCGCTCCTCGGCCTGACGCAGCCGGAACCGGGTGCGCCGCACGATGACCTCGAGCTGGTGGGTCACCCAGTGCCGGACGAACGCGTCGATGCTCAGGGTCCGCGGCACGTCGTCGACCAGCGCGAGCATGTTCGCGCCGAACGTGTCCTGGAGCTGCGTGTGCTTGTAGAGGTTGTTGAGCACGACCTTCGCGACCGCGTCGCGCTTGAGCACGATGACGAGGCGCTGGCCGGTGCGGCCCGAGGTCTCGTCACGGATGTCCGCGATCCCCTGGACGCGACCCTCCTTGACGAGGTCCGCGATCTTCGCCGCGAGCGTGTCGGGGTTCACCTGGTAGGGCAGCTCGGTGACGACGAGGCAGATCCGGTTCTGGATCTCTTCGACGGTGACCACCGCGCGCATGGTGATCGACCCGCGGCCCGTGCGGTAGGCGTCCTCGATGCCGCGCCGGCCGAGGATCGTCGCGCCAGTGGGGAAGTCCGGGCCGGGGATGCGCTCGATCAGGGCGTCGAGCAGCTCCTCCTTCGACGCCTCGGGGTGGGCGAGGTGCCACGTGATGCCGGCCGCCACCTCGCGCAGGTTGTGCGGCGGGATGTTGGTCGCCATGCCGACGGCGATGCCGGCGCTGCCGTTGACCAGCAGGTTCGGGAACCGCGCGGGCAGGACGGCGGGCTCCTGGGTGCGGCCGTCGTAGTTGTCCCGGAAGTCGACGGTGTCCTCGTCGATGTCGCGGACCATCTCCATCGCGATGGGCGCCATCTTGCACTCGGTGTACCGCGGGGCGGCCGCCGGGTCGTTGCCGGGAGAGCCGAAGTTGCCCTGGCCGGAGACGAGCGGGTAGCGCAGCGACCAGTCCTGGACGAGCCGGACGAGCGCGTCGTAGATCGGGCTGTCGCCGTGCGGGTGGTACTTGCCCATGACGTCGCCGACGACGCGGCTGCACTTGGAGAACTGCCGGTCGGGGCGGTAGCCGCCGTCGTACATCGCGTAGACGACCCGGCGGTGCACGGGCTTGAGGCCGTCGCGGACGTCGGGCAGCGCGCGCCCGACGATCACGCTCATCGCGTAGTCGAGGTAGGACCGCTGCATCTCCAGCTGGAGGTCGACGGCGGTGATGCGGTCCGTCAGCACCTCGGCCGGGGAGTCCGTCCCGACCTCGGGCAGGTCGCCGTCGGGGGGAGTCTGGTCGGTCACCGTCTACCTCGTCTCACTGGCCCGCAGGGGCCTCGATCGATACGTGCGTGCAGGAGGGCGCGCGGCCGACGTCGGGCCGCACGCCCCTAGATGTCGAGGAACCGCACGTCCTTGGCGTTGCGCTGGATGAAGGACCGTCGTGACTCGACGTCCTCGCCCATGAGCACCGCGAAGATCTCGTCGGCCGCCGCCGCGTCGTCGAGCGTGACCTGCAGCAGCGTGCGCTGGTCCGGGTCCATGGTGGTCTCCCACAGCTCGGAGTAGTCCATCTCGCCGAGGCCCTTGTAGCGCTGGATCCCGTTCTCCTTGGGGATCCGCTGGCCCTTGGCCTGGCCCTCGACGAGGAACGCGTCGCGCTCACGGTCGGAGTAGACGTAGTCGTGCGGGGCGTTGGACCACTTGAGCCGGTACAGCGGCGGCTGGGCCAGGTAGACGTGGCCCCGCTTGATGAGCTCGGGCATGTACCGGAAGAGCAGCGTCAGCAGGAGCGTCGCGATGTGCTGGCCGTCGACGTCGGCGTCGGCCATCAGGACGATCTTGTGGTAGCGCAGCTTGGCGATGTCGAAGTCCTCGCCGATCCCCGTCCCGAAGGCGGTGATCAGGGCCTGCACCTCCATGTTGCCCAGCGCGCGGTCCAGCCGCGCCCGCTCGACGTTGAGGATCTTGCCGCGGATCGGGAGGATCGCCTGCGTGCGCGGGTTGCGACCTCGCACGGCCGAGCCGCCCGCCGAGTCGCCCTCGACGATGAAGATCTCGCACTCGACCGGGTTGTTCGACTGGCAGTCGCGCAGCTTGCCCGGCATGCCGCCCGACTCGAGCAGGCCCTTGCGCCGCGTGGCCTCCCGCGCCTTGCGCGCCGCCATCCGCGCCGCCGCCGCCTGGATCGACTTGCGGATGATGTCCTTCGCCTCGGTCGGGTGGGACGCGAGCCAGTCACCGAGCTGGTCGTTGACCACCTTCTGCACGAACGTCCGCGCCTCGGTGTTGCCGAGCTTGGTCTTCGTCTGACCCTCGAACTGCGGCTCGCCGAGCTTGACGGAGATGACCGCCGTGAGGCCCTCGCGGATGTCGTCGCCCGTGAGGTTGTCGTCCTTGTCCTTGAGGATGCCCTTCTCCTTCGCGTACCGGTTGACCAGCGAGGTCATCGCGGCACGGAAGCCCTCCTCGTGCGTCCCGCCCTCGGTCGTCGAGATCGTGTTCGCGTAGGTGTGCACCGACTCGGAGTACGCGTTGGTCCACTGGAGCGCGATCTCGACGGAGATGCGCCGATCCGTGTCCTCCGCCTCGAAGTCGATCACCTCGGGGTGCACGACCTCGACCTTCTTCGCCGAGTTGAGGTGCGTCACGTAGTCGACCAGACCGCCGTCGTAGCGGTAGGTGACCGTACGGCGGTGGCCGTTGCCGGACTCCTCGGCGACGTCGCCCTCCTGCGGCTTCGCCCCCTCGGCCGACGTCACCTCGTCCTCGGTGCCGGTGTGCTGGGGGCGCTCGTCCGTGAGCGTGATCTGCAGGCCCTTGTTGAGGAAGGCGTACTGCTGGAAGCGCGAGCGCAGGGTCTCGAAGTCGAAGTCGACCGTCTCGAAGATCGCCGGGTCGGGCCAGAAGGTCTGCATGGTGCCGGTCTCCTCCGTGGGCTCGCCCCGGCGGAGCTCGCCGAGCGGCTTGCCGCCGTCGGAGAAGTTCTGCTGCCAGAGGTACCCGTCCCGGCGCACCACCGTCTCCACCCTGGTCGAGAGCGCGTTCACCACGGAGATGCCGACGCCGTGCAGCCCGCCGGAGACGGCGTAGCCGCTGCCGCCGAACTTGCCGCCGGCGTGCAGGACGGTCATGACGACCTCGACGGTCGGCCGTCCCTCGGTCGGGTGGATGGCGACGGGGATGCCACGACCGTCGTCCTGGACGCGGACGCCGCCGTCGGCGAGGAGGGTGACCTCGATGTGCGTGCAGTAGCCCGCGAGCGCCTCGTCCACCGAGTTGTCCACCACCTCGGACACGAGGTGGTGCAGGCCGCGGGGCCCGGTCGAGCCGATGTACATGCCGGGGCGCTTGCGGACGGCGTCGAGCCCCTCGAGCACCGTGATGGCGCTCGCGTCGTAGTCCGACCCGGGACGCACCGCGGCGACCTCGGGGGCGGGCGCGCCTCCGGGCTGCGCGGCGTCGGGGGTCTCGGGGGTGTGCGAGGTCGTGCTGGGCTCGTGGGCTGCGGGCGTGCTCTCGTCGACCACGGGCAGAGGTGCTCCTCACGGGTGCAGTGCGCGCCGACGCTCGGCGGCGGAAGACACAGGTGTTCCTGGCACAGCGACCGGGACGACGCCCGCAGCCAGCGACAGACGCGACACGTCCGCCGACTCGCCAGGAATGACACCGTCAGTCTACCTGCTCATGGCCCTCACAGGGGCCCGTGCACAGGTGTGGCGCGATGCCGACGCGAACCCCTCACCCCGTGGTCATGCCCCGCCCTCCGAACGCTCAGAGGGCCGGATCCGGCGGTCGCGCGGACCGGGCGCACGACGGTCAGCCGTAGGTGTCGCGCGGGCCCCGCCCGGGCACCCGCCGGCCACCGTGTCCCCACTGCGGACCGGACGGCCCCAGCACCTTCACCTCGCGCACCACGTCGTCCCCGACCTCGCGGGCGAGCGTGCCGAGCAGCTGGGGCACGAGCAGGCGCAGGTTCGACGCCCAGGCGGTCGAGTCCGTCCGGACCACCAGCACGCCGTCGTCGAACGTCTCGGGAGTGCAGTGGTCGGCGATCTGGTCGCCCACGACCTCGCGCCAGCGCCCGACGACGCCGCCCACCGACAGGTCCTCTCCCCACCCGCGCTCCGCGGCGAGCCGGGCCAGCGTGTCGCCGAGCAGCGACGGGTCCCGGCCGTCGCGGCCGGGACCGGAGCGCTGCTCCTCGGGCCGTCGCCGACCTCGGGC